>CAVDGK010000267.1:0-2688 GCA_963607995.1 Oscillospiraceae bacterium
GTGTTGTCCTCCTTATTATTCGTTTTCTTTAAAATCGTCAGCAGCTGTGTTCATCGGTGGACGCTTGTCCGATACCGGAACCAGTGCTGGTTTTCCTGGCGGCTTATAGATCAGACCGCCGAGTAACTTATCAAATTGTTTCTTTCCAAGTAGGGAGCTCATGGCAGTGATGCCAAGGAGTTTCTTTTCATATGGATCGTATCCGGCTTCAAGTACCGTTGCAGCAACAGACTCTTCGTCGGTGTATTTGCGATTGCTTTTGCCTTCTACTACTTTGAAACCTTCGTATTCTGTGCCGGACTGTGCCTGTACGAGTGCATATGCTTTTATATCATTGCCCCATGCGATCAGCTGGTCGATACGAGGGAGAATAGCTTCGATCTCCATCTCATCCAGTGTATCTGGCATAGCAAAGTCGTACTTAGCCATTTCCAGATTGAATTCAGCACGTTTGCGGCAGGTGGCCTTAACCTTGCAGAACTGACAGTGCTCACCGGCTTTAAATTCACCTTTGCCTTCATAGGCAAGAAGAGCAGTGGGAGCTAAGACTTCATCAGCCCATTTGAGCAGTTCATCCTTAGTAATGATGCTGGTGGAGACGTTCTCACGTCGCGGCTGAAAGATGGTCATCTCGATACGGTTGATATCATAGAGATCATCGAAGGCCTCCAAAGCTCCAAGTGCATAACACATCATTTGCGTATTGCCTTCGGATTCAACCAGCACTCCGAGGCCATGCTTGTAGTCGATGATGTGAAGCACCTCATCCGCTATGATGACACAGTCACCGGTTCCAAAGCCCTGCTCTACCCAGCGGGAGAAGTCGAGCCGCTGCTCGATGAAGATCATCGGGTCGCTGCAATATTCCTTAGCTCGTTCGTATTGCTCCAGAACATAATCCCGATAGCTTTCCGCACAGTTTTGCATCTCAGCGTTGTAGTAAGTGAGATTTTCGGTTGGGTCAGTGACATCTCGTCCGAGTGCCTTTTCTACCAGATAGGCACAGAGCTCATGGCAATCCGTGCCTTCCTGTGCATAGGAAGAAGCCTGATCTTTGATGCCGTCATTAAGCTTTGCCGACGGCGGACAGTTGATCCACCTGTGGGAGGCAGAGGCAGATAAGAATGCGTGCTTAGCCATTGAGGAGCACCTCGGCATCTGCCACCAGAGCTGCATAATCTTCTTCCTTTACAGCGCTGAGCCTGTCAGCCCCATACTTGGTAAGAAGTGCTTTTGCTTCTGCTTTCTTATTTGTACCTGCCAGAGTTGCCATGATGCCGCGCACCTCCTGGAAGGTATATTTCTTTGTTTCAGGCTCCGGAGTAGGAACTTCCTTCTTTTCTTCCTTGATAGGTTCCGGAGCAGCTTTCTTTTCTACAGGAGCAGCTTCCGAGAAGATCGCTTTTAATTCGGTGGCAGCCTTAATCATCTGCTGACCGGCTTCGATCATCTCATCAAGAACCAGATCAAGATTCGACATCTTACTCATCTGTCATTTCCTCACTTTCACTTTGGTTTTCATTGGTTTGTCTTAGATTTTTCGCCAGCTTCTTTGCTACGACACTGATGGCGATGAGCGTATCAATCAGCTCTTCGTTTACTTCAGCGGTAGCACTGGCATGTGCTTTTGTCTCAGTCATCTTCTTAAACCTCACTTTCCGATTGGCTGTTTGCCTTTCTGACTTCCTAAGGGGATTTGAAAGATGAAATTCCGGGATTTCAGATATTTTTTTGAAATTCTTTTTTGGAACTTTGTCTTTCTGGCTTTCTAAGGGTGTGCAAAATAGAAAATTCCGGATTCCGGCAAAGAAAAATGCCAGACTGCTTTTCGCTTTATAAAAGGAAGCGATGCGGCCTGGCATGATTTTTTGAAATTTTTCTGGAAATGCCCGGAATTTCACTGACGGTATCCCCTTAGAAAGTTGAAGAAGTGAATCTTCTATCTTTTGTGAAAGGAGGATGTGCGTCATGGAGAATTTCAGACAAAATCAGGAAGGGTATTCGGATCCGACAGCTGCGACGGCGATAGCAAGAGTCAGTAAGAGAAGTTACATGCCGCTGGTCTATATCTGTTCTAAGTATTCTGGCGATACTAAAGCGAATACAGAGGCAGCAAAGAGCTACAGCAGATTTGCCGTGGACCAGGGAGCCATTCCGTTTGCACCGCATCTGTTGTTTCCTTTGTATATGAAGGAAGAGTCAGAGCGGGAGCTTGCCATGTTTATGGACATGATTTTCTTAGGCAAGTGCGATGAGGTTTGGGTATTTGGAAAAGAGTACTCAGATGGCATGAAGGCAGAGATAGACAGAGCAAAGAAGCTCGGAAAGAAAATCAGATATTTTGATGAATTTAGGGAGGAAGCTTAAATGCAATTTACGATTTTTACAGCAAACTGCTCCGGCAATGCTGGCAACTGCGACTATCCCAATAAGGTGGAAATCGGAAGTGCACAGGCCTTGCAGCAGGCAGTGAAAAAGGATCATGTCGGTGCGGCATATAAGAATAATTACAGAAACACGGATAATTTCTTGAGCTCTGATGTCATCATCATGGACGTGGATAATGACCATACCGACAATCCGGAAGAATTTATTACGGCAGATACGATGGACGAGCTGTTCCCGGATACGGATTACTGTTTGGTGCCGAGCCGCCATCATATGCAGCCGAAAGGCAAAAGACCTGCG
>CAVDGK010000268.1:0-2684 GCA_963607995.1 Oscillospiraceae bacterium
GTCATTACCTTGATATGCCGATTCAGCATGCATCTGACCATATTTTAAAGAAAATGAATCGGCGGACAGATCGTCAGGACCTGATCCGAATCGTAAATGAAGTGCGTTCGGCCATTCCGGATGTTGTCCTTCGCACCACACTCCTTACTGGTTTCCCAGGGGAAACGGAAGAGGATGTGGATGATCTTCAATCTTTCATAGAGGAAATGAAATTTGACCGTCTTGGTGTCTTTGCCTACTCACGGGAGGAGGATACACCGGCAGCTAAATTTAAAGATCAGGTTCCACAAAGAATAAAAAATAAACGACGGGATCGTTTAATGATCACCCAGCAGAAAATTTCCGCAGAAAATGGCAGGAAAAGGGTTGGTTCTCTTATGGAGACCATCGTAGAAGGTTATCTGCCGGAAGAAGATGTTTATGTAGGACGGAGTTATGGAGATGCTCCGGACGTGGATGGTTATATCTTTTTTGAGAGTGAGCGGGAATGGATGAGCGGTGATTTTGTCATGATTCGCATTACTGATTCCCGGGAGTACGATTTACAAGGAGTACCGGAAGATGAATTTACCGAATAAGTTAACGATTTTAAGAGTTATACTGGTTGTTCCATTTACCTTTTTCATGCTTGTAGGCAGATGCGAGGGTATCAGCCGCTGGGTGGCTCTGACTATTTTTGTGATAGCTTCCCTGACGGATATGCTGGATGGAAAGATTGCCAGAAAATACAATCTCATTACGGACTTTGGAAAATTTATGGATCCTCTTGCAGACAAACTTCTGGTTTGCTGCGCTATGATCTGTCTGGTTGATCTGGGAAGACTTTATACCTGGGTTTGCCTTATTATCATTGCCCGGGAATTTGTTATCAGTGGTTTCAGACTGGTAGCTTCCGATAATGGTATCGTCATTGCAGCCAGCTATTGGGGCAAATTTAAAACGACATTCCAGATGGTCATGATCATCCTTCTTATTCTTGATTTTGAATTTCTGCCCTTTAAGATACTGACCATTGCAGTGGTTTATATCAGCTGCGCACTGACGGTTATTTCGCTGGTTGATTATATTTATAAAAATAAGCAGGTTCTTGCTTCACAAAAATAATGGAATTGAAAGGAGCTTATGATGAATAAAATTCCAATGAACGTTCCCCTTGTTGAAATGGATGGGGATGAAATGACCAGAGTTCTCTGGAAAATGATTAAGGATGAACTGATTCTGCCTTTTGTAGATCTTAAAACAGAATATTATGATCTTGGTCTTAAAGCCCGTGATGAATCGGATGACCAGATTACTATTGATTCTGCCAATGCTACATTAAAGTATGGGGTAGCTGTTAAATGTGCAACTATCACACCGAACCCTGCCCGTGTCAAGGAATATGACCTTAAGAAAATGTACAAGAGCCCAAATGGTACGATTCGCGCTATTCTTGATGGAACGGTTTTCCGTGCTCCCATCCTTGTAAAGGGAATTGAACCCTGCGTATCTAATTGGGAAAAACCCATTACCATTGCCCGTCATGCCTATGGTGATGTTTATAAAAACTCAGAAATCCGTGTACCGGGAGCCGGTAAGGCTGAAATTGTTTTCACTGGTGAAGATGGACAGGAAATCAGACAGACGATTATGGAATTTAAGGGACCTGGCGTTGTTCAGGGCATGCATAATCTGGATTCTTCTATCCGCAGTTTTGCAGAGAGCTGTATGCAGTTTGCTCTTGATTCCAAACAGGATCTTTGGTTTGCCACAAAAGATACCATCTCAAAAACTTACGACAGGGATTTTAAAGAAATCTTTGAAGAGGTTTATGCTGAGAAATATAAGGAAAAATTTGAAGCAGCCGGCATTGAGTATTTCTATACATTGATCGATGATGCTGTGGCTCGTGTCATGAAATCAAAGGGCGGTTTTATCTGGGCCTGCAAGAATTATGATGGTGATGTTTTTTCCGATATGCTTTCATCTGCTTTCGGTTCTTTAGCCATGATGACATCCGTTCTTGTATCTCCCAGGGGCGTTTATGAATATGAAGCTGCTCATGGTACTGTTCAGAAACATTATTATCGTTATCTCAAGGGCGAAAAGACTTCGACAAACTCTGTGGCAACGATCTTTGCCTGGACTGGAGCTCTTCGCAAGAGAGGTGAACTTGATGGCATTGAAGCACTTTGTGATTTTGCCAATAAGCTGGATGCTGCCTGCATCGAGACCATTGAAAGCGGTAAAATGACAGGTGATCTTGCCCGTATCACAACCATGGAAAATCCTACGGTGCTGGATTCGGAAGAATTTATTAAGGCTATCCGCAAGACGCTGGAAGCAAAATATGCTTAATCAGAACGTGAAATAAAATACACCTGGGAGGTGTATTCGACTAAAAAAGGAAATCAGTTTTCGCTGATTTCCTTTTTTGGTGAAGATGTTTTCTCCAATATGTTATGTTTTTTCTGCTTTCGATCCTTAAGCCATGATAGCTTTGTATCAGATATTGATTTTTATGAAATCGTTTTGAAAAGAAACAATGGTAATTTTTTACTGAATCAAAATTTTATTCTTCGTTTTCTTCACTGAGCTTTTCCCAGAGGGCATACATTTTCTCCAGCTCCTCAGTTATTTCATTTTTTCGTTTTGACAGTTCCATAAGTTTTGCGGGATCACTGGCTATGGTCGGATCATTAAAG
>CAVDGK010000269.1:0-2681 GCA_963607995.1 Oscillospiraceae bacterium
AATCATATTTCCATCCTCATCATAGGGGAAATTAACTGTAAACTTTTCAATTCCCTGAGGATAACTTTCTACCAGCTTGCGGATATCCGGCACGCAATCACGGTTTAAACGATAATATGCCCTCATTTCATCATCGCAGGCTATTGCCATAGCCCGCTCCATATCACTGTCCGACACATAGCCTCTGCCATCTGCAAATATCATAACCAGGAAGCCGTGGTCCTGAAGAATATCCAGCATTTCCAGCATCATATCCTGGGGAATCAGATCCCGATGAATTTCCTTATTTTCCTTCATATCCCAAATAGATGCACCGGAAGAAGCGATAACGTATCGTACTCCAGGAAGATTCCGTACCTCCTGAGGTACAGAACCAAAAGGCCGTCCTGTAATTGGTACAAAATCAATGCCGCGGGAAGCTGCTTCCTCCACGGCATCATAAACCTCTTTTGTAATTTCTTTTCGACTATTAAGTAATGTTCCATCCAAATCGGATGCCAGAAGTTTAATCATTTTTCCCTCTTAATTATAGCTTACAATCTTTCATTTCCATGTTCGACAGATACGGCCTGAAGTAATCTTCATCTATTGCATATTCTCTAAATAAATGAACTTCACTCTGAAGACTCCTTACCATCTGACAAAATAGTGACTTAAAACATCAATACCGCCAAGGATAAGGACAAGGCCTCCTACCAGTACCATGTAATTTTTTATCGTGCCGCCCATCCAGTAGCCGATCATAAGGCCAAGGAAAACGGCTATAAGTGTAGCGACCAGTGTTACGATGCACAACATCAAAATGGGAACCGGCAGAATACCAAAACTGATCCCGGCCAAAATACCATCCAATGATGTCATGGCTGCCCAAAATAATACAGCCCGGTAATTAATAGCTCCCTCGCCCCGTTCAAGAAGGACCTCTTTTCTCTTAAGCAAAGCCCGAATGATCATGTAGATACCAATTGCGAAGAAAATCAAGGCCGCTGCAATAATCCAAAGCTGATTCATCGATTCGCGGTATTTCTGTGACAGAGAGAAATGCATGATAACACGTCCCAGAACAATACTCCCGGTCTGAAATCCGGTAAATATCAGCATCATCTTCAAGACATCTCTTTTATATAATTTAGCCACCGTAGCCCCCCGCCATAAAGAGTAGGCAAAGACATCCAGGGCCAAACCGGATGAAATCAATATTACTTCCCAAAGATCTATCATATTTTTTATCAACTTCCTATTTTAGTCTGTCTACTGAAGCCAGCATAATATCATGTCCAAAATTCTGGCGACTCTCGTATTAAGATTTATTTTCAGTACTCCAAAGTCTTCTACTGTCATCAATTTTGCAGAGATGCACTCTGCGTATTAAACTTTTTCAGTAAAGATTTTCGCTTGCGAAACTCTCGCAACGAGTGCACGCTTACGACATATTTCTTTGCACGAATATGCATCCCTTGCGGATTTTTTTGTATAGGAACAAGGTTTCCTATACGATAAAAATATCCTGATGGATTATAGCATGCTAAAAGCTTGCAAAAAAAGAAACAATAAATCACATTTGTTACTCGAATGCTTCTTTTATCCTCATTGAAGAAATCTTCTTTTGGCCACGCTTGCATTTTAATAACAAGGTGTTTATAATATTTTTCGGAAGCTTAGCTCAGCGGGAGAGCACTCGCTTCACGTGTGAGGGGTCGCAGGTTCAAACCCTGTAGCTTCCATTAAATATTTAAAAGAAAACGTCGCTGTAACAATTTAAATTTGTTACTGCGGCGTTTTTGTTGATATAAATTTTTTTACAATCATCTTTTATGGATCTCGTTTAAACTCTTTGTCTTTCCACAAGTTCCGCAAAGAAGCCTTTCTTCTCAATCAGCTCATCATAAGTGCCATCTTCAACGATCCGTCCATCATCAATTACTACGATACGATCACAATGACGGATAGTTGAAAGTCTGTGGGCAATAACCACCCTGGTACATTTTAATTTTTCCAATGAGTCCGAAACCTGCTTTTGGGTAATATTATCAAGAGCTGATGTCGCCTCATCCAGATACAAAATCTTCGGCTTGGGGGCTACGGCCCGGGCGATCATGATTCTTTGCTTCTGACCACCGGAGATACCACCGGCCACACCGGATACCTGAGTATGCATTCCCATCGGCATCTTTCGGATATCTTCTGCAATGCCGGACATTTCTGCCGCCTCCCAGGCCTCCTCCATAGTCATGGTCGGCTTGGCAATAATAATATTTTCAAACATACTGCCCTGGAACAATTTACCATCCTGCATAACCGTACCAATCTGTTTCCGAACGGAATGCATATCCAGGCTGCAGGTATCCTTCTGGTCGTAATAGATACTTCCCATTGTCGGCTGCTCAAATCCAAGAAGAAGTCTTAAAAGAGTGGACTTGCCGCATCCTGTCTTTCCCACAATAGCCACATACTGGCCTGCCGGAATGTGCAGGGAAATATCGTTGATAACCATGGGGCTTTCCTTGCTGTACTTAAAGGAAACATGGGAAATGTCGATATTGCCGGAAAGTTCAGTGACAGTTTCAAGGCCTTCCACCGTTTCCGGTTCTGCCTCAAGAAGAGGTCGAACCAATTCCATACCAGGTTTAATAGTGGCAATGGTGGTAGCCACAGAAGCCAGGGCTGAAAAAGCACTGGTT
>CAVDGK010000270.1:0-2671 GCA_963607995.1 Oscillospiraceae bacterium
GATTAAGATTGAGGGACCGGAAGAGGTCAGGGATGAATACATAGAGAAGCTGAAACAGGCATTGGATGAGGCCTGAAAAACAGAATTTCTGAAAATGGGAGGTGTGACATGGCACGATTTGAAATAGGAACCTATGCCAAAGTTATTGCTACGGGACGAATTGGCGAAGTAACTCATAGGGAGAGAACACGTGTTACTATTGAATTTTTCGATAAGTCCAGTATCAATCCGGAGATTTGTGAGTTTAAAGATCATGAGCTTATGCTGACTGAACTGCCACAGATGAAAACGTCCCAGCTGGAGCCTTTTGTCCGAGGTGAGATTTCCTTAACAGAGCTGACCGATGGCGTACATATTTTACCCGAATACGTAAAGATTGATTCAAAGGCTTATAAAGTAACGGCAAAAGACCTTCTTGCGGGTGCCAGACATTATGAAGGGATGTCGTCTGAGGATATACTTCGGTGGCTTGATCCCATTATGATGTTTGAGGACGATATGTCATTTCCATCTGAGCCGTGGGCCGATATTCAGGATGCCGTTACAGAAAAGGATTTTCTTAGCTATATCCATGATGAGATGGCAAATTTTCTGCGGGCGATCTGGGATGGAGAATCCGAAGAATATATTCGGGAAGATATAAAAAATATCAGGGAACAACTGGAACAATGGATCAACTCCGACGGAAAAGAATATCCGGAGGAAATACGGCAGGCAATAGCAGTGCTGTATGACAGTGATGATATTGATGGACAGTCCGAGGCTACACAGAAGCTATTTAAGGAGTGCCTGGATTACTGCTGTGATGTGAAGAAAGATCCTAAGGCCATTCAGCGAAGGGGATATTGCTATTATTGTGGAACAAAAATTTATCCCAATGATTGGTATAAAGCACGGGATGCCTTTATCGATTACTACCAGATGACAGGTGATGCATCTGCGGCAAATACGCTGGGATACATTTATTACTATGGCAGATGCAATGGTGGTGTGCCTGAATATGAGAAGGCCTTCAAATATTTCAGTATCGGTCATGCCTATTCGTATTTTGAAAGCACCTATAAACTGGCCGATATGCTGGCACATGGTTATGGAGTGGTGAAAGATGGAGAATCTGCCAATCATTTGTATTGGAGCGTTTACAAAGAAAATTTAAAGCGGTTTATCAGAGGCGATTTTGAGTGCAAGTTTGCAGATGCGGCTCTTAGAATGGGAAATTGTTTCAGGGATGGAATCGGTGCTGATAAAGATCCGGAGACAGCTTACTATTATTACCTGCAGGCCGATTATGCAATTCGGGAAAGAACGAAGGCAGCCAACCATTATGGTGACACGGTTGTATTTAATGGAGTTCAAAAAGCTCTTGCCGAGATAAGAAAAGATTACACGGAAAAAGGCCGCACGGAACAATTCATTTATCCAGGATGGACCAAGTGGACGCTGATCAAACACAGAAGATGTAAGCTTGTTATAAAAGAGCTTAAGAATGGGACGTTGGCATTGGATGCGACAGTATTGAAGCGAAGGGATGAAGAGGAAGCCCCCAGGATGCTGATCACGGTGCCAAAAGCTGATTATTGTGCATTGCGAAAGAAGATTCGTATTAAGACAGCGGAGAAAAGCCGTTATCAAACTGCTTCAGGGAAGCCAGAGATTGTATTTGATAGTATCGAGTACGACTGGAGAAAAGGTAGAACGAGTTTTTATCTGTATGATAAACTTGCGGGAGAAATTTTTACCAGTTGTTACAGCTTTACGGTTCCGGCAAAGAAAAAGCAGGAAAAGACAGGCGATGTCTATCATTTTGTCTCTATATGTTTTGGAGAAAATGGCAGATGTTATGATTATCTTTGCGAGGATAAGTCGGTGGCAGAAGGTGATTTTGTTGTGGTAAATGGCTACGATGGAGAGAAGACTGTAAAAGTCGTAAATGTCACAGATAAATATGAGAGTGAACTGGGACTTCCCATTGAGAGATATAAAAAGATTGTGAGGAAAATATGAGAATTTCAGTAAATTATGATAATGGACAGATCTTCCAGCATTTTGGAAGAACAGAGATGTTTAAGATTTATGATGTTGAAAATGGTGAGATTGTAAAGGAACAGATGCTGCCGGGAGCAGCGGAAGGACACGGCGCACTTTCGCAGCAGTTAAAAGAAAACAATGTAAATGTTGCAATTTGCGGTGGTCTTGGCATGGGAATGCTGAATGCTCTGGAGGCTGCTGGTATAGAAGTATGTGCTAATGTAACAGGTGATGCAGATGAGGCAGTGCAGGCTTATCTTGCAGGAACATTGCAATACTCAAAAAATGCACATGCCTGTGGTGGTCATCATCACTAAGAGAAAACAGATTAAATTTCAGGAGAATACAACAATGAGCAGAAAGAATTTTGGAGCAAAACCATATAGTTTCCCGCAGCCGGTATTTATTATCGCATCTTATGATGAAAACGGTATCCCATGTGCCATGAACGCAGCCTGGTGCGGGATCAGTGAAGCAACGGAAGTGACCATGTGCATTTCCCCAGGGCACAAGTCCACCAAGAATATTTTATCCAAGAAAGCATTTACCATCAGCATGGCCGATGCAAAGCATGTGGCTGAGTGTGATTATTTTGGAATCGCAACCGGTAACAAGGTGGAAAATAAACTTGAAGCAGCCGGAA
>CAVDGK010000271.1:0-2665 GCA_963607995.1 Oscillospiraceae bacterium
GGTACATTTCCTGTATGAGGCAAATTTACGCTTGGCCTCCTCTTCATTTCCGTACACACGCCAGGTTCCGATGCATTTGCATCCTTCATTTTTGTGTGACATAAATCCCCTGACATCTTCAGCCGGATATCCGAGAAAAAGACCAATTTCGTGAGGAAATTCCTCACTGTTATTCAGTTTCTGAATAATCTGTTTAAGGCAATTAGGAATATTTCCATCCCTGTAACCCGCTTCTTTTAAGATTTGGACCGCCTCTTCATTTTTCAGATCTCTTTCCAGAAACTTCGGACGGTAAAGATAAAGCAATACGCGTCCTTTGTTAAATTTCAAAGGAATGAGTCTCAGTCCTTTCGGAACGAGGGTCTTATTGACCTCAGCTACATCCCCAAGCAAGGCCTTGCGTGACGGACAAGGGCAGGTAAACATGTTAGCTGTCTTCAATCCCGCGAGGGTGGGAGAAGCATATCTGACGACAAGATCATCTGACATCTTTTCTCCTCCTTAGTTAGCTTTTTCTAACTGAAGTTAGTGTATATTAACTTAAGGTGTTTGTCAACAACTTTCTATCAATTTTTTTATTTATTTTTTGAATTGGAAACTACGTCTTAGAAAAGGAGGGCCAAGCCATGAGTATTGCAGAGATGATTGCAGTTCTAAGCCTGTGCTTAAGCTGCTTTTGTGCCGGATACAAAATCGGCAAAGATATTAACAAGAAGCAAAAAATAACCGCCCCAGTATCTCAAACTAAGCGGCTATTTTCTTGCTTTGCTTTGAGGGCTAACCGTCTATCGGTAACACCTGTTTGTATTTGCATAATAGCACAGGATATTTTTTTAGCAAGATACAAAACAGCCCATCCGACATTCGGATGGGCTATCTTAAGCAAATTAACTATTTTCACAATTCATCGCTTTCTTCACAGAAGGTATTCTCCATACTTCTGAGAATCAACGCATCTTTAAATCACTCATTCAGATAAGCTGACGGTGCCGCAGGAACGCCCCTCTTCCATTCAATGATATTTACCAGGAAGAAGGTGATAACCGAAACAAGACTTCCGAAAACAACCGGCATCATAAACCAGAGTGTGCCGCCATTTGAAAGAAGCTGCCATACAACGAAAGCTATGGTTCCCGTAAAAATGGAGATCATGCCGGAATTCTTTGTTGCCTTCGGAACAGCAAGACCAAGTCCATAAGCCGCGAAAGGACCGGCGCAGCGAATACCAAATGCAAAAGTGTTCATGGCAACCAGCGAAACGCCAAACATTGAAATACACATTGCAACAATAGCCGAAATGACATTGCAAAGACGTGTATAGAAAATAACCTGCTTATCTGTCAGTTTCTTCTTTCCGCCAAATCCTGGATAAATATCGTTGATAAGCATCGTCGACATACACAAAAGATTAGAATCCGCCGATGACATAGTGGCACAGATGATAGCGGCCGAAATCAAACCAGTCACAATTCCCGGAGCATAAGCACCAGTTACTACCATCATGGCATTTGAACCATTTTCAGTAAGTGCCGGAAGCTGATCCTTAAGAGCGTAAGCAGCAAGACCAAGAAGTGTTGGGAAAATCGACATAGCCGCCATCAGTACAGCACTCAGAAGAGAAGCGCCAACCGCTGTTTTTTCATTTTTGCAGGTTTCAAAGCGGGAAACCATTTCCGGGCCGCAAAGGAAAGTACAGAAATAATTGAAGAAATAACCGATAATCGAAGCCCAGCCGATCTGTGTAATGTTCAGCTTTTCACCCGGAAGAGCCGCCGCAATGGCACTCCAACCACCAGCATATTTAAGAACAATAGGTGTGGCAATAGCAAGACCGACTAAAATAATGCCAAACTGGATAAGGTCAGAGATCTGATCTGCAATCATGCCCCCAAACGTGGTATAGAAAATGGTAACAAAACCGGCAAGAAGCAGGCAGACATTAAGCGGAATCGACGGAATAAGTGCATTAATAACGCTTCCTGAAGCCGCAATCTGCGAAGATGTCAGGCAGAAAAGTGACAATACACTCAGTACAGCCGTAAAGTTGCTGGAAAGATTACCATAACGGCGTCTGACAACCTCCGGAATGGTAACAGCCATAGTCTTCCGAATCTTCGGAGCAAAATAAGCCAACGGAATCATAGCCAGTGAAGCAGCAAGCACATACCAGATGGCACTGACACCCCAGCTTCCGAAAGCCTTTTGAGCAAGACCTGTTGTACTGCCTCCGCCAATATTATTAGCTGACAGCGAAAAGGCAACCATAAAAAGTCCCATACGGCGACCGGCTACCAGGTAGTCCGAGCTGCCTTTAATGTTGAGCTTACCAACGACAAAGCCAATGATCATCATACCGACCATGTAAGCAACGACGATAATAAGTGCTCCAGTTTGAATCTCCATAAGCATCCCTCTCATTTCTTTTAGCTTTATATTGACTGCCCTTATAATAAGGCAGAAGCAACCTGGTATAACCCCCTGGCACCGGACAGTGTCTCAAAACACCCCTAACTTTTTCTCCATTCAAACCACTATTGCACTTGATGCGCTGTGGTGTTTCCACATTTTTAATCAGATTATTATTTTCTGTTTATTCTATGTTTTCTAAAATTTCATTTTAAATTTTGCCACAGATAACAAAATACTACAATATTAGGATGTTATG
>CAVDGK010000272.1:0-2633 GCA_963607995.1 Oscillospiraceae bacterium
GTATCGTCACCATTCTGCCAGAGCTTTCCTATGAAGAAAGCCTTGAGATTACACGCATCTATTCCGTGGCAGGACTTCTGGATGCCGCTTCTCCCATCATTACTCAAAGACCTTTTCGTTCACCCCATCATACTCTGTCCCCCCAGGCTCTTGCCGGGGGTGGCATCGTGCCCAAGCCGGGAGAAATCACTCTGGCTCACCGGGGGGTACTTTTTTTGGATGAAATGCCGGAATTTTCCCGTTCGGCACTGGAGGTTTTGCGACAGCCTCTGGAAGATCGGAAGATTACCATATCAAGGACGTCGGGAACCTATGTTTTTCCGGCAGGATTTTTGCTGCTTGCAGCCATGAATCCTTGTCCCTGTGGCTATTTTCCGGATATGAACCGGTGCAATTGCCGGCAACAGGACATTATCCGTTATCAAAACCGTATTTCAAGGCCACTTTTGGACCGGATTGACTTAAGCGTTAGCTGTCCGGCTGTGAAATATGAAGAATTAATGCAGGCCGATGAGGAAGGTGTTTCTTCAGCTGAGCTTAGGGGATGGGTTGAAAAGGCAAGGGAGAAGCAGAGGAAGCGCTTTGGCGACAGCGGCATTATTTTTAATGCGGAAATACCGGCAGCGGGTATGAAGGAGTTATGCCCTATGACGGAAAAGGCTGAAAAGATGATGGAAAAGGCATTTGAGAGAATGAAGCTTTCTGCTCGTTCACTGCACCGTATGATTCGGGTGGCCAGAACAGCAGCAGATCTGGATAACTGCGACATTATTGAGGATAAGCATATCCGGGAAGCATTGATTTACCGTTCACCGGAGACGAAGACGGAGCTGTAGAATTACTTTGTGATGGAATATGAATAGGTGACAATGGAATTTATAAAAGTACAGGAAAACCCACTGCCTTTATGCGGTGAAGAAAATTACAAGTATTTCTGACGGCAAAAGGAGGTTGTGCCCTTAACTGGAATGATAAGAGCGTTAAATCGGAGGAATGAATGACTCAAATACAGGATTGGAAGGAAATAAGGCGGGGAGACAGTGCTTATCCACAGCGCCTTATGGATTATGGCTCCATGCCGGATCGGCTCTATGTTAGGGGAAATCTTCCGGAAGAGGGACCAAGTGTGGCTATCGTAGGGGCAAGAAAGTGTAGTATTTATGGAAAGAGACAGGCTTATCTTTTTGGGAAAGTTCTGGCACAGAACGGGATTTCCATTATCAGCGGCATGGCTCGGGGAATTGATGCAGCGGCACAGAAGGGAGCCTTGGATGGCGGTGGAAAAAGTTATGCCGTATTGGGATGCGGTGTGGATATTTGTTATCCGGAAAGTAATCGTTCTTTATATGACACTTTGCCCCTTCATGGAGGTATTTTATCGGAATACGAACCGGGAAGTAAACCTCTTTCCTGGCATTTTCCTATAAGAAATAGAATTATTTCGGCTCTGGCGGATATTGTGCTGGTGATCGAAGCTCGGAAGAAATCCGGATCTCTTATTACGGTGGATTATGCCCTGGAACAGGGAAAAACGGTATTTGCCCTGCCGGGACGGGCAGGAGATTCCCTGTCGGATGGATGTAACCTTCTCATTGCTCAGGGAGCAGGCATTGCCTGCTCACCGGAAAGCGTTCTGGAAGAATTGGATTATCTTTATGCTCATTGCCATGAAAAAGGGGAAAATAAGGAGGATGAGGGAAGTGAATCAGATTCAAAGGATAATGATGGGGACTCAAACCATTTCATTAAGCAGGAGAGCCGCTATAAAGTGGATCGCTCCGTAGGAAATATTTCGGTTCCGGAGCGAAAACGTCTAATCCCCGAGGATCTTACTCCGGCAGGTAAAATTATGATAAAGGCTCTGACGGAGGATCTGGTGACGCTGGATGAACTGATGGTCCGCACCTCTTTATCCCCGGAGAAAGCCATGGAAGCCATTACCGAGCTGCTTTTTATGGGCGAAGCCGAAGAACCCTATCCTCATCTTTATGTGAGGGCGTGAACTGTAAAATTATATTGTGGATAAGGAATGAATATGTATAATATAATTATAAAAGACATATATTTTATATGGGATGAGGCGAAGAATATAGATAACAAGAAAAAGCATGGTCTATCTTTTGAAGATGCAAAGAAAGTATTTTGGGACGAGGATGCCATTCTCTTTGATGATCCAGACCATTCTGTGTATGAAGAAAGATTTCTTATTATGGGAATCGCTGGTAAAAAAGGGATATGCATAGTAAGTCATTGTTATCGTGAAAATGATTCAGTTATTCGCTTGATTTCGGCAAGAAAAGCAACTAACAATGAAAAAAGAATTTACCGGGAAAGGCGGCAGCTATGAGAGAAGAATATGACATAAAAAATTTAAATCCCAGAAAAAATCCTTATTCAAACAGAGTGAAAAAACAGGTAACCATAAACCTGGATGGTGATATTATCGATTATTTTAAAGCTCAGTCAGAGAAATCCGGCATACCCTATCAGACACTTATAAATCTCTATCTGTCGGATTGTGTTGCATCAAAGAGGGAACTTCATCTGACATGGAAATAGAATGAAATGGCTTGCACCGATGGATTATTTAATGTATAGTGTGAAATTGTTTGAGTTTTAAGGCTCAGCAATTA
>CAVDGK010000273.1:0-2609 GCA_963607995.1 Oscillospiraceae bacterium
CATAGAAAGGACGATAGAAATGAGGAATTCTCGCCCACTCCAATTCCACTTCATCATCAATTACTAATTCCGGACCAAAATATTCTTCAATCAATCTCCGATAAAGTGCGCTAAGGGAGGCCGCATGCAAAGCTTCTCCTCTCTCTGCCATAGCATGAGCTTCTTTCTCAAATTCCGCAAACATGGTCTGACGGTAAACTGTGCCTTTAAATCCTTCCAGATATTGATTCAAAAGAGCAAGCTTTTCTTTTTTGTCCTTGCAGTTTTCCAGAAGCTGCTCCACCAAAAGATTTTCATTAACTGTAGAAGCTACTTCTGCAACAAAAAGTGTGTAGTTGGCATATTGAGCCGGCTGATGGTGGTTAGAATGCCAGGAATGCATGGAATGTCCCATTTCATGAGCCAAGGTAGATACACTGTCCAATGTTCCTGTAAAATTCATCATAATATAAGGATTGGAGTGATAGGTACTCTCAGAATAAGCACCGCCTTCCTTGCCCTTGTTGGGATAGACATCAATCCAGCCATTTGCCATGCCATCCTTTACCGTATTGACATATTCCTCACCCAAAACGGAAACGGCTTCTAATACCATATCCTTGGCTTCTTCATAACTGTAAGAACGGGGAGTGCCCTCAGCCAAAGGCGCATAAAGATCGTAATAGTGCAGCTCATCCACACCCAACATCTTCTTTCTTAGGCTAACGTATCGGTGCATCTGGGGCATCATCTTGTGTACCGCCTGAATCAGCTGATCGTAAACCACTGTGGGAACGTCCTCTGCCGCTGCTGCCATTTCCAAGGAAGACGCATAACGGCGAGCCGCTGCTTCCGCTGTAGCTGCCTTTACCGCACCTGCATATGCTGCTGCAAAGGTATTAATATGTCCCTTATAGGATTTATAAAAACTGCGGAAAGAATTCTCTCGAAGCTGGCGATCCGGTGAGGATTGAAGAAGAATATAATTAGACCCCGTCAATTCATACTCTTTTCCCTGACTGTCCCTAACGCCTTCAAAAGTCATATCTGCATCCTGCAGATTATTGGCCACATTTCTTGGAGCGGCAAATACCTCTCCGAAGCTGGCCAGCAAAGCTTCCTCCGCTGATGTCAGCGTATGGGGTTTATTTCTCAGTAAACGGATGAAAATCATTCGATATTCTGCTAGTGCAGGATCGTCCTTCATTTCCTCCAGGGTCTCCTGAGGCAGGGATAAAATCTCTGGATCTGCAAAAGAAAGAGCGGTCAAGGCCTGTACGTATTTTCCATAAATTCTGGCATACATGCCCTGGGCTGCCTCCTGACGGGTATCCTCACTCTTTCTCATAAGAGCATAAGCAAAAAGATCGGACAGAAGATTGTCGAACTCTACAGAGGCCTCGTAATAAGAAGCAATGCTCTTGGCATCCTTCAATTTTCCTTCGTAAGCTGCCAATTTCTCAATCTCTCCATCTAGTTTTACAAGTTCGGCCTCCCAAGCCTCATCATCCTTGTAAAGAACCGTCAAATCCCATTTGTATTTGTCTTCTATTTCATTTCTCTCTTTGATTGTATCAGCCATAAAACCTCCTATAAACTATAACAATCCCAATATTTCCATTCCCTTTGCCAGACCATCCCGATACAGAGAATCGGTAAAGGGATATTTCTCTTTCATTTCCTTTGGGGCATCTCCCATGATCATGGGATGCCCTACCGTATCCAACATGGGCAGGTCATTTCCACTGTCTCCAAAACCATAGGTATCCTCCCTGGGAATTCCCAACTCTTCCATAATCTGCCGAACTCCGGAACCCTTATCATAATTTTTCAAGGTAATCTCAATATAGGCATACTCCTCATGAGAGATAACATGAAACCAGGGAGATAAGTCCTGGGATAAGTCGGGAAGAATGCTTTTATCCTCCGGATATCCTGTCAGCTTTGCCAGACGATTGGGCAATTCCCAGATAGGTCTATAGTAGGACCCATAGTTTCTCTGTAAGGCTTCTTTAATAGGGAGGAAATTCTCCGGCATAAAATCAGGATCATAATAAAAATGATCGGGATTTTCCACATAAAAGGGAACCTTGTATTTTCGCAAAATGCCAATGATATTTTGGCAATCCGGGCCTGTCACTGCCGCATTAGTCAAAACCTTATCCCCCACCGTCACGTAGGTGCCACAACCCCGCACCCCTCCAGATAGGGGTAAAGCCCGCACCTCCTCCGGTATGGAACTAGCACCACGGCCGGTGCAAAGCATAGCATAATTCCCATTCGCCACACACTTACGCACTGCTTTTACCGTACTTGCCGGCACCCTGCAATCATTACGGAACAAAGTGCCATCTACATCAAAAAATATCAGCTTTTTTCCCATTGTCTCATCCTTACTACCAGCGGAATTACCATAACTACCCACACAATAGGCTCTACCAGAATAACTCCGTTATAGCCCATAGCAGGTACAATGGTTGCTGTTAAAATTGCCTTTCCCACCAGCTCAATTCCACTGGAGATCAAGGGTGTTATTCGATCACCGATTCCCTGCAGAGAATTACGGCTGGTAGAAATCACAGCCACCACAACATAGAGAATGGTATCAATCTTCAAATATTTAGCAGCTG
>CAVDGK010000274.1:0-2606 GCA_963607995.1 Oscillospiraceae bacterium
TCCTTATGTGATTGACCCGTCGGAATTTGCTTCCAAGGGAAAAAATACGCCTTTTGGTGGAAAAGAAGTTTACGGAAGAACGAAGCTGACCGTTAGCGGCGGCTTAATTGAATGGGAGGAAAAATAATGATCAGCAAGTTAATGAACAGCATTAAAGCAAAGAATGCACCAATCGTGGTAGGTCTCGATCCGATGCTTTCTTATATTCCGGATGATATTACAAAGAAAGCATTTGAAGAAAAGGGTGAGACACTGGAAGGCGCAGCGGCAGCTCTTATTGCATACAATAAAGGCTTAGTGGATGCTGTATATGATCTGATTCCTGCCGTTAAACCTCAGATTGCCATGTATGAACAGTTTGGTATTCCTGGCCTTAAAGCCTTTAAAGAAACCGTGGATTATTGTCATGAAAAAGGCCTTATCGTTATTGGAGATATTAAGAGAGGCGATATTGGCTCTACATCAGCAGCTTATGCAGTGGGACACATTGGTAAAGTAGCAGTAGGTTCTAAGATGATTGCTCCTTTCGATGAGGATATTGTTACAGTTAATCCATACCTTGGAACTGATGGGGTAGAACCTTTCCTTAAGGTCTGCCGGGAAGAAGGTAAAGGCATTTTCGTTCTTTGCAAAACATCCAATCCTTCCAGCGGCGAATTCCAGGATCGAATCATTGACGGCCGTCCTCTTTACGAACATGTGGCTGATAAAATTAATGAATGGGGACAGACAGCCATGGATGGTGACTATTCTGAAGTTGGTGCTGTCGTTGGTGCCACCTATCCGGAAATGGGAGCTGCTCTTCGCAAGATGATGCCAAAGGCCTGTATTCTGGTACCGGGTTATGGTGCTCAGGGCGGAAAAGGCAAGGATCTTAAAGGTTTCTTTAATGAAGATGGTCTTGGTGCTATTGTCAATTCTTCCCGTGGCATTATTGCAGCCTGGAAGAATGAAGCTTATGCTGGTATGGATTATCAGGCTGCTGCCCGTGCAGCTGTTATTGCCATGCAGGAAGATATTGCTTCAGCTTTAAAAGCATAAGTGCATAACAGCGAAGATACGTGAAGATGTATATTCGTGTAAAAAATTATAGATAAAATAATTGTTCGGTGAAAATGCAATCTATTAAAATGAGCATGCTCAATGATCATGCTCAGACAGAAAAGGTTAAGTATGAAGGTTAAAGAAAAAGCAAAAGTTCTTGAGCAGAAAAAGATTGCTCAGGATATTTATGATATGACTCTTGCTGTCAGTTTTGCAAAAGACTGCGTGCCGGGTCAGTTTGTGTCAGTTATGACTGATGACAAAAGTCGGCTTTTGCCACGCCCTATTTCTATCTGCGGTATAACGGATGAGACTATTCGTCTGGTTTATCGCGTGGTTGGCAGCGGCACAACAGATTTTTCAAAACTTCAGCCGGGAGATGAGGTCACTGTTCTTGGCCCTCTTGGAAATGGTTTTCCGTTGGATGTCTGCGAAGGCAAAAAGGTTCTCCTGGTAGGAGGCGGCATTGGTATTCCGCCTATGCTTTGCTCAGGAAGAGCTCTTCTTGAAGGGGACAGAGTAAAGCCGAAGTCTGTTACCTATGTGGTAGGCTATCGGACAGATGATAAATATCTTTATGAAGATCTTTGTTCTTCATCCAAGGTTGTTGTATCTACAGATGATGGCAGCTTTGGAACTCATGGCACTGTCATTGATGCCATTAAGGAAGCAGGTCTTGAAGCAGATGTGATCTTTACTTGCGGACCCAAGCCTATGTTTAAGGCTTTAGTTTCTTATGCAGAAGAGAAAAATATTGATCTTTATCTTTCAATGGAAGAGAGAATGGCCTGTGGTATTGGAGCGTGCCTTGGGTGCGTGTGCCAGTCGAAAGAAATAGATGGTCATTCCCATGTTCACAATAAACGGGTTTGCAAAGACGGCCCTGTCTTTAAGAGTACGGAGGTGGTCTTATGAAGAAACCGTCACTGAGTGTCAATATTGCCGGTGTTACCCTTAAAAATCCGGTTATGACTTGTTCCGGTACTTTTGGTTCCGGTGAGGAATATAGTGAATTTGTCGATTTAAATAAGTTGGGTGCCGTTGTGACTAAGGGTGTGGCGAATGTGCCCTGGAGCGGAAATCCAACTCCCCGGGTGTGTGAAACTGCTTCCGGTATGCTTAATGCCATCGGTCTTCAGAATCCTGGTATCGATGTCTTTATTGAAAGGGATCTTGCTTTCCTGAAAAAATATGATACTCCGGTCATTGTTAATGTTTGCGGTCATTCAGAGGAAGAATATCTTGAAGTGGTGGATCGGTTAAGAGATACGGATGCCGCCCTTCTTGAAATTAATATTTCTTGTCCAAATGTCAGACAGGGCGGATTGGCTTTTGGCCAGGACCCGAAGATGGTGGAATACATTACAAAGGCTGTGAAAAAACATGCTAAGCAGCCTGTTATCATGAAACTTTCACCTAATGTGACGGATATTTCTGAAATGGCAAAGGCAGCGGAAGCCGGGGGAGCAGATGGAATTTCCCTGATTAATACGCTGATGGGCATGCGTATTGATGTAAAAAAGAGAACTTTTATGCTGGCCAACAGAACCGGTGGTCTTTCT
>CAVDGK010000275.1:0-2604 GCA_963607995.1 Oscillospiraceae bacterium
ATGATAGCGTGCCAAGGGAATAATCCGTTTTATAAAGGAGAGTATTTCCTTTTTACCACAACGAAAGGTTTTTTATGAAAATACTGATCCATGATCTTGATGAAAATACCTGCAGTCAGTTATTGCCAAAAACATCAGATAAGACCATTATAAGCCAGACTAAGAGAGTCAGACCTTGTGTCGATTGTGACGATTGCTGGCTGAAAATGCCGGGTGATTGTCCCATTCAGGATGACCTGAAAAATATTGTTCGGACATTATCCACAACGGAAGAACTGATACTGGTTTCCAAATGTGTTTATGGAGGACCCAGTCCTTTTGTTAAGATGGTTCTTGATCGGATGCGTGGTTATACCATGCCTTTTTTGGATGTGGAAGAAAATGTCAGCCGTTATCGTCTTCGGTACAAAGACCGGGTAGAGGTCCGTGTTTATTTTTACGGGAGGGTTTCGGAAGAGGAAAAAAGGACGGCAAAAGAGTTTGCCGAGCGTTTTGCCAATACCTATGGAGCCTCATCCCTGAAAGTATTTTTTGTAACTGAAATGGAAGAACTTGGAGAATTGCTGAATGAAGATAGCTATGATCAACGCCAGTCCGCGTCTTATGATCCGGAAAAATGATACCAGCATTACCAATCTGATTCTTCAGGATATCCGCCGCATTGTCCGGCGGAATAGAAAGAATGAATTAGAGGATCATCATTTAAAGACAGGCATTATATCGGATGGAGAGATACAAAAGCTGATGGAATGTGATGCCTGGCTTATTGTATTTCCGGTTTTATCCAGCGGTCCGCCTTCTCATATGCTGACATTTATGGAAAAGATAGAATATGAGGTAGAGCTGTATCAAAAGGAAATTCAGATCTATGCCATTGGTCATACTCCTCTTTATGAAGGATCGGAAGCTTTTCCCTCCCTTCATATGCTGACTCATTGGTGCGAAAAGTGTCATTTCAGCTGGGGTGGCGGTCTTGGGGTGGGAGCCTCTACGACGCATCTTATGAGTGGTGTGACGAATTTCACTCATCGCAGAAAAAGAGGTTATATGCGCCGGCTTTCATCTTTTGGCGAGGCCGTTTCAAAGGGCATTCCGATCCTGAATGCCGGCTGCACCACAGATATGAACAAGAAAACTTATGTCTTGTGGCATAATCGTTTTATAAAAAAAGCAGCTAAAAATAACGGCATCAAGGCAGTTGATATAAAGGAACAGCCATAAACTAAGGAGATGCTGAGACTAAATCCCAAACAGAAAGGGAAGAATTTAAAGTTTTGATTATAAAGGAGTGCCGATGCTTTGGGACACTCCTTTAATAATGAGTAGACAGAATATTTTGAGGGAGAGATATGAGTTCAGGTACACTTACGAAAGAAAATAAAATGGGAATCATGCCGGTGAAAAAACTGATTGTCAATATGTCCGTTCCCATGATGTTTTCCATGCTGGTGCAGGCACTTTACAATGTAGTTGATTCCATCTTTGTTGCCCAGATCAGCGAAAATGCTCTGGCAGCGGTTACTTTTGCTTTTCCGCTTCAGAATCTGATGGTGGCTTTTGCAACCGGTGTAGGCGTCGGTATCAATTCTCTTTTATCCAAATCATTGGGGGAGCAGAAGTATGATCGGGCCAATAAAACGGCCTGCATGGGTATTCTTCTTACGGTGGTGAATTTCCTTATTTTCCTTTTTATTGGAGCTTTTCTGACCCATCCGTTCATTGTGTCTCAGACAGCAGATCCGGAAATCATCGAAGCCGGCGATACATATCTTGGAATCGTCTGTATGCTGTCTGCAGGTCTTTTCTTTCAGATTACTTTTGAGAGACTTCTTCAGTCTACCGGACGGACCGTGCTTTCCATGGCCAGCCAGCTTCTGGGAGCGGTGATCAATATTATCCTTGACCCTGTTATGATTTTCGGTTATTTTGGCTTCCCGGCCATGGGTGTTGCTGGTGCGGCTTATGCAACGGTTCTGGGGCAGTGCATCGCGGCCTGCGTGGGTCTTTACTTTAACCTGCATTTCAATAAAGAAATTCATTTTTCTTTTAAAAATATTATCCATCCTTACGGAAAGATCATTGGCCGTATCTATTATGTGGCCATTCCTTCCATCATGATGGTTTCCATAGGTTCTGTTATGACCTATTTCATGAATTTGATCCTGGCAGGATTTTCAACCACGGCAACGGCTTTGTTTGGTGTTTATTACAAGCTTCAGAGCTTCTTCTTTATGCCGGTTTATGGTCTGAATAATGGTCTGATTCCGGTGCTGGCTTTTAATTATGGCGCAAAAAGTAAATCCCGTATCGATCAGGCACTGCGGTTTTCTATTTTTCTGGCTCTGTGCATCATGGTTTGCGGAACCATCGTCATGGAAGTGATACCGGGACAGCTTTTGAATCTTTTCAATGCTTCGGATGAAATGTATGAGATGGGTATTCATACTCTCCGGATCATTGCCATTCATTTCCCGCTGGCTGCCTTTGGCATTGTTATGGGGTCCATTTTCCAGGCACTGGGACAGAGTATCTATTCCCTAATTATTTCTCTGGGACGCCAGCTGGTAGTGCTTATTCCTGTGGCCTGGCTTCTGTCTCTGACGG
>CAVDGK010000276.1:0-2593 GCA_963607995.1 Oscillospiraceae bacterium
GCTCTGGCTGAAGTTAATGAGCTCCTGGATCGTGATCTTGCTGGAAATGCAAAGAAAGTCGGCGATTACTTCGCAGCTAAGCTGGAAAATCTGCCTCATGTTAAAGAAGTCAGACATCAGGGTCTTTTGGTTGGTGTTGAATTTGATGACACCATCTCAGGTGTTGAAGTTAAGCATGGTGCTCTTGACAGAAAGCTTCTTATCACAGCTATCGGTGCCCATACAATCCGTATGATCCCGCCTCTTATCGTATCTGAAGAAGAATGTGACAAGGCATTTGATATCCTTCTTGATACAGTCAAATCATTATCATAATAATGAAAATAAAATAATGCCGCATTTGCGGCGACAGGCAATGACATGTATACTGATGAAAACATCCTATTGCCTTATATAAAGAAGACAAAGGCGTCATAAATCAAATCGGTTTATGACGTCTTTTATTGTATTGAAGGAGAAGATATGGCACATCTTGTTATTACCATTGGATGCGAATACGGCGCCAAGGGAAATAAAATTGGAAGAAAAGTAGCTAAAGACTTAGGCATCAAATTTTATGACCGTGACACGGTTGATGAAATCATTAAAGAAGTTGGCATTCCTACAGATATCATGGAAAAAGTAGAAGAGGGTGTCACCATTGCCGGTAAAGGTGCAGAAGGCGATGTCCGTGGTTCATTTTCAAAGTACGCCGATCTGACAGATCGGGCGATTCACGTTCAGAAGACCATTATCCGGAAGCTGGCTGACAGGGAATCCTGTGTTATCATCGGCCGCTCCGCTGACTATATTTTAAAAGAACAGAAACCCATTCTCCGCATTTTCATATATTCTCCGGATGAGGTTCGTGTAAAGAATGTCATGGAAAGCCACAATCTTTCTGAGAAGGATGCCCGCATCCTGATTGTGGAAAAAGATAAACGCTACCACAAGCGTCACATGGCTTTAACCGGCAGTAATCGAGGCGATCGTCACAATCGTGATATGTTGATCGACAGCTCTCTGCTTGGGGTTGAAGGTACAGCGGAACTCATCGAAAAAGTAGCGGCAAAAGTATTTGAAGACGAGGAGAAATAAGATATGGAACAGAAAAAATCGGAATTTAATAAAGTTTTCAGTGCCTGGGACATCCTCGTTATTGCTTTTGGTGCTATGATCGGCTGGGGCTGGGTAGTATCTTCCGGCGGATGGATCGAAAAAGGTGGTGTTCTTGGTGCAGCCCTTGGTTTTGCCATCGGTGGTGTCATGATCTTCTTTGTAGGTCTGACTTATGCGGAACTGACAGCTGCCATGCCGCAGTGCGGTGGTGAACATGTCTTCAGTTACCGGGCTATGGGAGCCACAGGCTCTTTCATTTGTACTTGGATGATTATTTTAGGTTACGTTGGAGTTGCCTGCTTTGAAGCTTGCGCCTTCCCTACGATCATTACCTATCTTTGGCCTGGATTCCTCAAAGGCTATCTCTATACTATAGCCGGATTTGATGTTTATGCATCGTGGCTGGCTGTGGCTATCATCGTAGCTTTCCTGATCATGCTCATCAATATTATTGGAGCTAAGACAGCTGCTATTCTTCAGACAATTCTCACCTGTATCATCGGTGGTGTCGGTATCCTTCTGATCGTTATTTCCGTTATTAATGGTTCTGTTGATAATTTAAACGGCCAGATGTTCATTGGGGAAACCACAGGAACAAGCGTTAAGGCTGTCATTTCTGTAGCTGTTCTTTCACCTTTCTATTTCATTGGTTTCGATGTTATTCCCCAGGCTGCTGAGGAAATCAACGTACCTCTTAAGAAAATCGGTAAGATGATGATTCTTTCCGTTGTTCTGGCTGTTGTGTTCTATGCTTTCGTTATTATCGCAGTAGGTCTTATTTTGGATCCGGAAGCAATTAAGGCATCTGAAGCAAGCACTGGTCTTGTAACAGCTGATGCCATGGCTAAGGCTTTTAATTCAACGGTTATGGCTAAGGTTGTTATCGTCGGCGGTATGTGCGGTATTATCACATCCTGGAACTCCTTCATGCTGGGTGGCTCCCGTGCTATGTATTCCATGGCTGAGTCTTACATGATTCCGAAATTCTTTGCCAAGCTTCATCCGAAGCACAAGACTCCTATCAATGCGCTTTATCTTATCGGCGGTCTTACCATGCTGGCTCCTTTTGCCGGCAGAAAGATGATGACCTGGATCTGCGATGCCGGTAACTTCGGCTGCTGCATGGCTTACTGTATGGTTGCTCTTTCCTTCGTTATCTTAAGAAAGAAAGAACCGGACATGCCCCGTCCGTACAAAGTACCCTGCTACAAATTTGTCGGTACAATGGCTATTCTTCTTTCCGGCCTTATGGTGGCAATTTACATCATTCCGGGCAGCGGCGGCAACCTGATCGCTTCCGAATGGGCTATGGTTCTGGCCTGGTCCGGTCTTGGAGTTATCTTCTATATTGTATGCAAGAGAAAATACAAAGAATCCTTCGGTACTCTGGTTGAGCTTATTTCCGATGAGGATGCTGCCTCTCTTATGCCAGAAGCTGGTGATGATGAACTGGATAAGGCTATCGATGATGCTATCGACCGTGTCCTTTTAAAAC
>CAVDGK010000277.1:0-2587 GCA_963607995.1 Oscillospiraceae bacterium
AATAAACATTGTGGTGCTCGCAGAGATAAGAAGAGAGCTCAGTGGAAGATGACCGCTCCGGCTCTTGTACGTTGCAGCAAATGTGGCGAACTGATGATGCCGCATCGTGTATGCAAAGCTTGCGGTTCTTACAACAAGCGCGAGATCATCAAAATGGATGAGGCTTAATCGCCTGACAACCTAAAACTTTTTAAAGAGACTGTCCACGTGACAGTCTCTTTTCTTTCCCCAAAGAATAGTCCCAATATTTGTAAAATGATATTTTTTGGGGTATCATAAACGGTAATTGAGTAATTATACAAGGATCACGTCGTTTCAGGTTTACAATAAAAGAGGAAAGTATGCGTAAAGTTTTGACGTTTTTAATGGCAATTATGCTGGCCGTGGGAAGTATGCCGTCGGTTGCCCTGGCTGATATTTCTAATAGTAATGAATCTGTTGCGGAAGAGTCTTCAGATGATCAGGATAGCGGAAAATCCCAGATAGAGAATACATCTGGAAATAGTGAAGCTTCTTTAAACGAGGAAATGATTGAAGAAAATAAAAACGCTCATGCGGAAGATTCCACGACGGAAAGCAAATCCTCAAAAAGCGTAGAACAAACTCAGAAAAAGGAAACATCCCAAACAGAGTCATTGCCTGAAAATGAAGAATCTTCTAAAGATAAAGATTCTGCTGAAGGTGATGGGTCATCCAAATCAGAAGACACCTCTTTTTCATTGAAAGGCGATGGAACAAAGGAAAGCCCTTATCTGATTACTTCGATGGAAGATATGACGGTTATTCAAACGGAGGTAGCTAAGGGTAATTCTTTTGAAGGAAAATATCTAAAAATCACCTGCGATCTTCAATTTTCAAAAGACTGGACGCCTATTGGTACATTAAAAGAAGGAACGACATCAGAAGAAAATGGTGTCAATATCCTGGCTTTTTCCGGAAATCTTGATGGCGATGGACATACACTGACGTTCGATAGTGGCTGTAAACCATTATTTAATTATGTCAGGGAGGCAGAGGTCAGAAACTTCAATATTAAAGCTTCATACATGGATGGTTATGCGCTTGTAGATAAGTATACTGTCGATTATGGGGAAGATGGCGATTATAACAAGGGAGAAGGCGGCAGCTTCCAGAGCGGCTGTCCGGATACCATTACGATTACAAATGTAAATATTAAATCCGGCTCAGTGATCGGGAAAGGCGGCTATATCGGCGGTTATGCATCCGGCGGCAATACAGTTACCATGACAGACTGTACCGTTGAAAAAAATGTTAAGATCGGGTGTAAGGCTGATGGAAAGTCAAATGGATGCAGTTATGTAGGCTCCTTTGCCGGTATGGTAAGCGGAAGTTTTACAAACTGTGTCAGTTACGCAGAAATTTATGGCGAATCTCAGGTGGGCGGTATCGTAGGTTACAAATCACAAAGCATAAGTAATCTAATAGTCAGTCAGTGTGAGTTTCATGGAAAGGTTGTAGCTGCGGGGAATTATGTAGGTGGTATCGTTGGTTCCGGTTACACAGATGTTACGGCACCAAATGCCATGTGCGTTAAGATTACAGACTGCAGCTGTGATGGTTCTATCTGCGGAAGTGATTATGTTGGCGGCATTTTAGGTTATGAAAATATTGTGCAGGCCTGGAAGAGCGGCATAGGAAAAATCAGCAATAATTCATTTGAAGGAAAAATAACTTCATCAGGGAAAAATGTGGGCGGCATAATTGGATGCATGACATCTCTTAACCGCTATACACAGATTGAAAATAATTATTATAGTTCTAAAAGCGGTGTATCAACCGGTATTGGCAAGGTTCTCTATGTGGATACAAGCTGTACCAGTCATGAAACAAAAAGCGGAGCAACCTATTTTAATACAGACGTTACAAAACCAAAGGACATAGCAATCAGCGGTGTGTCAGTTGCTTATTTAAACCGGACAGATGATCCTCTTGGAAATGATAAGGCAAATCTTTGCTATACCGATAAAGCTAAGGTGACACTTAAGTCATTGACTATCTCCGGCAGTTATAAAACAGCTTATACAGTAGGGGAGTCCTTAAATCTTAATGGTCTTGTACTGAAAGCCACTTGGAGTGATGGTTCGGTCACAACCCCAAGTCTTTCCGAGGTATCTGTTAATGGCTTTGACAGCTCAAGTCCGGGAGAAAAGACACTGACTATTACCTATCAGTCTGTCAGTGCCAATATTAAAGTTAATGTTAAGCAGCCGGCTGACAAGAGGATAAGTGTAACCTTTACCCTTATGGGGGATTCATCCCATGATAGTGATTCGGACGGTAATATTCATACGCTGGCAAATGGCGGATTAAGTACCTGGATTAGTCCGAAAACCTATAAGGCAGATGCCAATACAACGGTTAAAACTATTTTGGAAAAAGCTTTGAATGAAGCCGGATATTCTTTTTCAAATCCCAGTGGAAACTATATAACCTCCATCAATGGCCTGGCTGAATTTACAAATGGAAAAAATGCCGGCTGGATGTATACCATCAATGGAGTTCATTCCAATCTCAGTATAGCCCAGCAGTATTTGAATGACGGAGATGTAATCGTTTTTCATTATAC
>CAVDGK010000278.1:0-2560 GCA_963607995.1 Oscillospiraceae bacterium
CTTTGACCAGGGTAAAAGTTTTTTTGCTTTTTCTTTGGAAATGGTCTGATCTTTATGGATTCCTCGGCATTCGTTAAGGACGTATTCGAGGTATTTATGGACATCCAGATGATTATGCTTGGCTGTTTCAACGATACTGAAGAGAATACAGCTCGCCTCAGCACCACGCTGGGTGAAGTTGAAAAGGCTGTTCTTTCTGGATATGACATAGGGTTTTACTACACGTTCAGCTAAGTTATTGTCGAGTTCAAGTCGGCCGTCTTCAAAGACCCGCATGGCCTTCTCTTCCTGATTCAGGGCATAGGTAATAGCCCTGCCATATTTAGTCGATGCCAGAGATTCATCTTTTTCCGACCTTAAGTAGTTAAAGAAATCCATCATGGCTTCCTTAAGGCCTCCCATTCGGATTTCTTTCCGTTCTTCATAGGTCGTAAATTCTATTTCGTTGTCGATGCGGAAGATATTTTCGAGCTTCGCCACCGCAAGGTAAGATCCGGTCTTTCCCCAATCCTTTTTTGGAAGACTCTTCAGGGCATCTACAAACTCCCTTCGGATATGGACCATGCAGGCAACAGGCTTTATGGGAAGTGGCGGAGCACCTGTTTTCTTATTTCGATTAAGTACCGAATTATAACAGGTATAGCCGTCACACATAACATATCCATTAAAATCACCAAGGACTGCTCTGGCATCCGTATCAGACCGGCCGGGACGGTAGTTATAGAGCATGACCGGTTTCTTATCCTGATACTCGGCTGTGGTCATGACCCATACATAAGATTTTTTGCGGTTCTTTTCCTGAATGACCTGGGTATAGGTTTCATCACAGTGGATGGCAGCTTCCTTCATCAGGCTCGCTCTCATTTCTTCCACGATGGGAGCAAAGATACGGAAGGCTGCATTGATGCACCACTTGCTCATGTTATCTTTTGTTACCGGAATGTTCTGCCTGGAATAATCCTTGGCCAGGCGATCATAAGGAAGTGCCATGACACATTTACTATGGATGATATTGGCAACAAGGGATGGTGAAGCCGGCGAATTATAAAAGAGCGGTTTAGGTGCTCCTTCGGCAATAAAAAACGGATTTTTATCATGAGCTGCACAATGCCGGCAGACATACTGTGCCGTTACGTATTCTTTGACATAAAACTTAGGCTTCTCAACCTCAAGTTCTCTTCTAACGATATTTTTTACGAATTCAAGTTTATTTCCGCACTCGGGGCAGATCTGTTCTTTGGGAGATTTGATAAATTCAATTGTCTGCACTTCAAGATCCGCAAGGTCCTTCTTTTTGATGGGACCTTTGGTTTTGTCATCCTTTTTCTTTATCCCAACGGCCTGATCAACAAGTTCTCTGATCTGTTTTTCATCTTCAGGAAGCTTCTCGTCGGCATGAGCATGCTCATTATCGACGGTATCAAAAAGCGAAAGCTGTCCGGCAAATCCCTTTTCGGAAGAACGACCGTAACGTTTCTGCATGGCAAGACGCATCTCTTCCAAAAAGCGGTCAGCCTTGGCTTCCGCAATCGAACATCTTGTATAAAGTTTGATAAATTCATCCTCAAGTTCAGCTCTCGACATCTTTGAAAGGTCGATGCTCTCGGGCTTTTTTACATCGTTTTTCATGGCTCTATTATCTCAAAAAAGAGCTTGAAAATCCATTGACCAAAAAGAGAAATAAACGTTAAAAACGCCCGAAAAATCGTTGCTTTTCGGGCATAAATAAGTTGACATATAAGTTGTTGTATGGATAAAAATTTGGGATAAAGATCAGATGATCTTACGGGCGAAAACTTCTTTGTGAGCACGGCTTTCTTCGATATTTAACCCATCAAGAAGCCAGGAAAGCTGCTGCTCAGTTACGGGAAGAGTTCTTCTTCCCTCTGATTTTTGCGGCCACTGGAATGTACCGGAATCGAGCCGTCTGTAATAAAGCCAGAAACCATTTTTATCCCAAAAGAGGATCTTAAGTTTATTTCTTGAACGGTTACAGAAAACAAAAAGAGCATTCTGGAAAGGATCCAGCTTGAACTGAAACTTGATCTTAAGAAGTAAGCCATCTATGTTGTTTCGCATGTCCGTGGCTCCAATGGCCAGATAGACAGGGCAGGAAGGTGTCATTCTCAGCATAATTCCCTGACCACCTCCAGGATATTTCTCAGATCCGATTTTTCAAAACCGGTGTGAAGGGTGATGGCAACGTTATTAATTCTAAGATCAATGGGAATATCTTCTTTGGTTTCCGCATCCGTTTCAGCTGTTCTGATAAATTTTACCTCTGGTATGTCAAGATCTTCGATGTCCGGTTCTGCTATCTCAACAGGAATAAAGGCCATTTCTTCATTTTCAGGAATCGTTTCGGATTCAGACTGCTCCTGACGTTTTTGCAGAGCAATATCATTTAAGTGTTTGTGTCCTGAAGACTTGGCAAAACCCTTCAGCTTCGAAAATGCCTCGATGGAAAGATCTGATTTTTTGAATTCCTCCCTTATTGCTTCCCAGTTATAAACTTTACGGTTTTTCATGTTTTTTTACCTCCATGCGGGCATTATGGAGG
>CAVDGK010000279.1:0-2554 GCA_963607995.1 Oscillospiraceae bacterium
GTAAATAACCAGTCCGAACATAGAAGTAGCGCCAGCCTCCCGGCTGGCGCTACGCTGTTATTATCTCGTTTTCATTTTCCTGCAGGAATCAGGAAGTTCTTCAGACCACGGCATCAGTCTTGCAAGAACATCTTCCGGAACATCGTTTCTCGGATATTTCATAAGTTCGGTTAAAAGATATGAGAAATATTCATACGGTTTCAATTGATTGGCTTTTGCACTTTCCGCGATGCTGTAGAGAAGGGCACTGGAGGAAGCACCTTTTACGGAATCTATGATGTGCCAGGAGTGTTTTCCAACACAGAAGCTGCGAATACTCCTCTCGGCATCGTTATTGTCGGTTGGAATCATGGCATCTTCAAGGAATACTCTGAGATATTTTTCCTGGTTGATCGAATAATTCAGAGCTTCTGTCAGCTTTGAACTTCCGCTCGGTTTTTGTTTAACTTGTTTTACCAACGCGAAATAAGCATCCACCAGAGGCTTTACTGACTGATGTCTGTTATTAAGTCTCTCTTCAGGGGATGATTCCTTAAATACATTATCAAGATGGTAGATCATGTCGATCCGGTGGACCGCTTCAGCAGCTACCTCCTGGGCAGGTGTCAGAGCCACTCCCTTTTTTGCGGTCTTTATAAGTTCTGCGTACTTTCTTCGGCAATGAGCCCAGCATCCGGCCACTTTGATCTCGTCATCCTTTTTCATCAGTGTATGATAAGGCTGGTAGCCGTCCGTGATCAGCGTTCCACGATAACCTTTTAGATATTCCTCGAGAACACGGCCGTTTCTTCCTCCCAGGTATTCATACAGGAAGACCGGATGCATATCCGCCCCGCCGGGCGAATGAAATACCCACATGTATTCCTTGGCATGCTCCGGCATGATGAAAGGCGTTTCGTCGCAATGAACATAATGCGATTTCAGGATTTCTTCTTTCATCATATCATGCACCGGACCAAGGTAATACTCACACAGACGGATCATCCATCCGGCCATATCCTGGCGTGGTATATTCACATCATTTCTAAGGAATTCTTCAGACAGACGGTTAAGCGGTACTGCATTAACATACTTTGCGTTAAAGACTGCCGCGGCCAGCTCCGGAGTCAGAATACTATGTGCAAGAAGGCGGTTAGGAACGGGTGCCCTTAAAAGACCGCCTTCATCATGATTTCCGGCGTATATTTTTATATGATGCTCAAGCACCTTAAATTTCGCAGGGATATATTGAAGTTCTTTGTAAATCTCATCAGGAAGTTCATGCCAGCCTTTAGGGAACTTTTCATTCAGCTGTTTATCTGTACAGGCATGGGAAATAACCTCCACCTCAACATCCTTCAGATTGATATCACGTTTGCCTTTTGAACGTTTTCTGTGAACGATAACTTCCTCAATAACAGGTTCAGCCGGCATACCATCATCAACAAGGGATTCTGCTTCATTTAGGATCATTCCTGTTGAAAGGTCAAAAGAAAGCTGTCCGGGTATCTGCCCGGATTTTTCACTTCTTTTCCCAAAACGGTGCTGTGTCAGTATGGCAATCTGTTCTTTTAGATCTTCAACCTGTTTAATCAGCTGCTCATTCTGCTTTTGGATCACTTTGTTCTGATCGGATATCAGTTTGAAACTTTGTGACTGCTGAAGATACATAAAAGCGAGAGCTTCTTTGGGAAGTTTATTCAGTTCCTGTTCTGTAGGTACACGATTTTCCATGTGTTTATTATACTACAAAAACGCCCGGATTTCCTTGAAAATAGGGCGTTTGCTGGACTTTTTTATATGTAGTTTTCACGACAGAAGCAGTATTAAAACAACTCAGGTTTTACCTGTGAAATCACCTTTTTCTGATCAATGGAGAGGCCTTCCATCAGCCATCTGAATTGCTGTGGAGTAAGATCTCTCACTTCTTTTTCGCTTCTTGGCCATTGCAGTTTCCCTTCAGTAAAACGTTTGTAGAGAAGGAGCCAGCCGTCACCTTCATAAAGAAGAGCTTTCATGCGGTCGCACCTGCGCCCGCAAAAAAGGAAGATGGTTCCCGGTTCTGTTGGATCAAGGCCAAAATCGGCATTAACAACCGCCGTCAGACCTGCCACCCCCCGGCGAAGATCAGTATATCCGGTACAAATGTAGATGTGCCTGAAACCCGTAGCATCATTAAGCATTTCTGATCACCCGGATTACATTTGCCAGAAATTCGGATGAAACGCCTTCCTTGATTTCCAATGTAACGTCATTAATCTTCGCTGTCAGTGTGACTGGGATTGCAGTTTCTGGGGCTTCCGGCGGTGTAATCTCGACAAATCCATTCTGAATCAGGGCAGCTTCCTTTACTTTTCGTAGCCAGTAATAGTAAGCATCATGAGAGATACCATGTTGCAGACAATAATCATCAACTGTCATACCGCTGGCTCTGCAATCCTTAATCGTAGCAGCCCATTGTTGCATGCGGATCTGTTTGGTAGCAAGTTTTGTGTTCATATCGGGTCCTCCTTGAGAATTTCGTGAAAACTGTGTTCACACTTTACACGATTATCTCAAGTTGGAAGCCGAGTGG
>CAVDGK010000280.1:0-2545 GCA_963607995.1 Oscillospiraceae bacterium
CACCCATACGAATCAAAATCGGAGCACAGGTTGCTGCCATAATACAGTAATTAGCTGTAGTAGGAACACCCATACCAAGTACGATACAACAAAGCATCGTCAAAAGCAAAGCAATAATCAGCTGTCCATTTGCCACAGAAATGATGGCATTGATCAGCTCATTTGCTAAACCAGTCATGGTGATGCAACCGGAAATGATACCTGCTACACCGCAGGCTGCCGCTACGGTAATGGCACTGCGGCCACCAGCCTCCAAGGCGTCAATACATTTTGTCAGGGAGATACGATTCTCCTTGTCAAACAAACTAACAATGATAGAAAGTACAATCGCATAACTTGCTGCCTTCTGCATGGTCATAAAGTTTCCAGACACCCAGACAACCAGCATAACCAGAGGAAGCAAGAGATAAATCTTTTTAATCAGAATCTTGAAAATCGGAAGCTCTTCCTTAGGAATACCTGACAAACCGAGTTTTTTCGCTTCCAAATGTACGGAAATGAAGATTCCAGTAAAGTAAAGTACAGCCGGTAAAATTGCTCGCACAATAATATTGGAATAGGGCACACCTACGAAATCTGCCATAAGGAAGGCTGCTGCACCCATAATAGGAGGCATGATCTGTCCACCTGTGGAGGAAGCCGCCTCAACAGCACCTGCAAATTCCGGTTTATAACCCGTATCTTTCATCATAGGAATGGTAACAGAACCTGTAGTTACCGTATTACCAACAGATGAACCAGATACCATACCACAAAGAGCAGAACTGATAACTGCTACCTTCGCGGGACCTCCCGCATATTTTCCGGCAACGCAATTTGCCAACTGGATAAAGAAATTAGAAATTCCAGTTCTCTCCAAAAAGGCTCCAAAGATAATAAAAACCACAATATATTTGGAGCATACATTTACCGGGGTGGAGAAAATACCCTCCTTCGTATAGAAAAGGTTTCGTACCAGATATTTCACTCGTCCCAAAAATTCTGGATTGGTAAGTCCTACAGCAAGGGCATAAATCAGGAAAAATCCTGCCACCACCAAAATAGGAATACCCACACAACGTCTGGTCAGCTCAATAAGAGCGGCAATACCCACGATGCCGATAATGATCTGATAGGTCTCAAATCTGGTTCCCTGATTAATAATCTGGTTTGCATTAAAGGTAAAATAGAGAAAAGATGCTGTACCGAGAATCATAAAGATAATATCCGATATGGGCATATAATTTTCTCTTGTGTCCCCCTTCTTGGCGGGATATGTCAAAAATCCCATCAGAACGATCAAACCTAAAAATGAGGTCAGACGAATCTCTTCCAGGAAGGTGGCAAATAGTGTTACATAGATACACCAGAGAGAAAATACGGTTAAAATGATACGAACCGCCAGCTTATATTTGCCGGTCCATACACGAATATTGGACTCTCTGTCATATTTTTTCATGATTGCGTCCACATCTGCCTCGGCACTTGCCTGGGAAGCTGTATTCTCTGCTGGAGATGTGTTCACATTAGTGTTCAGATGTTTACTCATACTCTTTACTCCCCTTTCGTGTCGACTGTGATGCCCTGCTCTTTATAGTAGCGAGCTGCTCCCTCGTGGAAGGGAACGGTAATACCTGCTGTTGCATTTTCCAAAGATAATTCCTCACCCTTGGCATTTTCATTGGCAATATCCTCCGTATGATCGAAGATCGCTGCCGTCAATTCATAAGCCATATCATCATCCATAGATGCTGATACAATGATGGTTGCCTGCACTGCCACGGTCTGAACCGCTTCATCCTGTCCAGGATAGGTTCCAGCCGGAATCTCATAAGAGGTATAATAAGGACAATCTGCAAGAATAGAATCTCTCACATCACCATCAATATTGATGAAATATACGCCATTGGTCGTAGCCAGCTCTGTGATCGCTGTCGTAGGCGGACCTGCTACAATAAATGCTGCGTCAATCTTACCATCCTTCAAAGATTCTTTACTATCCTCAAAAGACTGATACTGAGGTTTAATATCATCAATGGTAAGTCCTGCCGCAGAAAGCACATCCATTGCATTAAAGTAAACACCGGATCCTGCGGCACCGATAGACACGCTCTTGCCTTTCAGATCCTCAACACTTTTAATATCCGGATCCATAGTGAAAAGCTGTACAGTCTCTGCATAAAGGCCACCAAGCACACGGAAATCATGCGTTGCTCCATCCGTCTCAAATGCTCTTACACCATCCCAGGCATAAGCCATAACGTCAGACTGGGTAAATCCTAACTGGAAATCTCCATCCTGAATAGACTGAATATTTACCTTGGAACCACCAGTAGATACCGCTGTTACCTTTGCATCTGAATAATTAGTCATATACTGAGCAATGACTCCACCGTAGGAATAATAGGTACCGGATGTACCACCGGTGCCGAACATCATACGTTCTTTTCCCCCGGAACAGCCACTTAAAAGTCCGGCCATTAATGCAAGCACAGCAATCAAAGCACACAGCCTGCTCAGCCCTCTTCTTTTTTTCCTGCCCTTTGAGATAGAATCTCTATTCTTT
>CAVDGK010000281.1:0-2525 GCA_963607995.1 Oscillospiraceae bacterium
TCTTACTACATGTACGATTGCATCTACTTCACGGATATTGGCAAGGAACTGGTTGCCAAGACCTTCACCCTTTGAAGCACCCTTAACCAAACCGGCGATATCAACAAAATCAACAGTTGCCGGTGTCACTTTCTTGGAATGGCTGAAATCTGCCAGAAGTTTTAATCTTTCATCCGGAACGGCAACTACACCAATATTGGGTTCAATGGTACAGAATGGGAAGTTGGCTGCTGCTGCACCTGCCTTCGTCAGTGAATTGAAAAGTGTACTCTTACCAACGTTTGGCAGACCCACGATACCTAATTTCATATTTTTATATCTCTCCTTATCCTTGCCGGCATTACATTCTTCAAACGACTACTCTAATAGCTGTGTTTTATGCCAATTGATCTGTCACTTTTCTGAACGATATGCCGAATTATTTTTACTATTTTTCAGCAATCAAGAATTATATCACTAATCTTTTCTTTTACATAGACCGTATTTATTCAAAGCCATTTTTGAATTTTCTTCCACATGAGGGAAACCCATGAAATTCGTATTTATTTCCTGTCTTTCGAAAGAGTCAGAATCATAACACCTTTTTCAATTTCTATGACCGCTTTTTCCTCTGTTATTTCATTGCTGACACAAAGGCTGGACCCCTTTATGACTGTTGCTTTTTTAAGAGGATACTTGAATCCCGTCAGAGTCACCCCCTCCGCCTTATCAAAAAGCGGCAGGATTGATACATATTTTCCAAAAGTTTCTGGTTTTGAAAATTCCGTAACAGCAAAGGATTTTCCCCCTTTGTTTTCCTGACCATTCTCATATTCGGTACCGATAAGAGTAATACAGTTCTGCGGATCCAGCATCCAGGCCCGAATACCTTTTCTAAAAGGGATCAGCAGATTATGGACGTTAGCCATAAAATGATCCAGCCTGCCGCCTGTCATGCCAAGCAGAAGAATCTCCCTGCTGCCAAGTTCCAAAGCACGTATAAGAGCCGCTTCCGAATCCGTAAAATCCTTTACAGCAGGATAAACTGTCACATCTGCTCCCGCTTTTTCCAGGGCATTTTTCACCTGAGGCGAAGCACTGTCAAAATCCCCCAGAAGGTAATGAGGCTTTCGCCCCAGCAGGTAAAGAGCCTCTGCACCTCTGTCTGCCGCAATAATGGAGGATTCTTTATTTTCATCAAGAACCTTTTTTAAAAAGGCGGGGTCAATATCCCCGCCTCCTATAATGATTGTTTTCATATATTTTTTATGATATCCAGAAATTCTTTCGTCTTTGTTTCCACATCGCCGCCAAATACAGCACTGCCTGCTACGACTACATTAACACCGGCTTTCACGATCATTTCAACATTTGTCTTTTTAACACCGCCATCAACTTCGATATCAAAGTTAAGACCTCTGTCGTCACGCATTTTCTTAAGATCCATGATCTTCTGAGTGGAGCTTTCAATATAAGACTGACCGCCATACCCTGGTTCAACACTCATAATAAGAACCATATCAACCTGGTCAAGATAAGGTTCAATAGCCGAAAGGGGCGTTGCCGGCTTTAAAGTGATACCAACTTTTTTTCCGCACTGACGAATCTTGTCAATAACAGCCTGAGGATCCTCTGCTGCTTCCACATGGAATGTAATATGATCGGCTCCTGCATTGGCAAAAGTCTCAACATAGCGAATGGGATCAACGATCATAAGGTGTACATCAAAATAAATATTAGTAGCTTTTCTTAAGGATGCAATAACCGGCACACCAATAGAAATATTTGGGACAAAAACCCCATCCATAACATCCAGGTGAAGCCACTGGGCTCCTGCCTTTTCAACCTTGGCAACATCAGCTCCAAGGTTTGCAAAGTCAGCCGACAGAACTGACGGTGAAAGAATATTCATTACAGATACCTCCTCTTCTCCTTTTCATAAAGTTCCTCATAAAGAGAAACATAATGACGGTAACGGATCGGACTGATCAGACCGTCGTTAAGTGCTTCTTTAACAGCACATTTAGGTTCACTTATATGGGCACAGCCCTGAAAATAACACTTGCCGGCATAGGAGGTAAACTCTGGATAATAAGCTCCCAGTTCTTCCTTGGGCATGTCTGCCAGTTCAAAAGATGTAAATCCCGGCGTATCCACAAGAAAGCTATCTTCTCCAATTGGAATCAGCTGAGCATGGCGGGTGGTATTTTTTCCACGCATAAGTTTACGGGATATTTCCCCTACCTCCATACAGACCTCATTTTGAAGTGCATTGGTCAGGGATGATTTTCCCACGCCGGAAGGACCTGCCAGAACTGTCACCTTTCCCTTAAGCAGTTTCCGAATGTCTTCGATACCCTGCTCTTCAAGAATACTCATACCAACCATATTGCAGCCGGCCTTTTCGTAATGGTGAAAAATCTTAGAAAACTCATCATTTTTCTCAAGATCCAACTTATTAAAAGCAACAATAGCCGGTACGTTTGCCCTCTCCATGGTTATAAGAAACCGATCAAGAAGCAAGCCGTTTGGTTTTGGATTTTCAA
>CAVDGK010000282.1:0-2525 GCA_963607995.1 Oscillospiraceae bacterium
AAGCTGTTCCTGTGAATCATTGTCGCAGTCCACGAACTGAAGATCATAGCCATTTTCTTCTGAGAAGACATCCTGGCAAGACTGTGTTGAAGCTGTACGCCAGTCAGATTCATGACCAACCTGAGCGAAACCGATCTTAATCAGATCGCCATCAGCTGCATCACCTTCTTCAGCAGCTGAGTCATCTGTTGAAGCTTCGCTGCTTTCGCTCTCTGCTTCGCTGGATGAATCTGTTGCAGTTGAAGAAGAAGTTGAGCTTCCGCAACCAACTACAAGAGAGCCTACCATTGTCAGGCAAAGAAGTGCACTAACCATTTTTCTTTTCATGTTGTTTTTACCTCCCAATTTTAGTTGCATCTAAAGGGGTATCCCCTTTTTTCTACGATACAATCATATTCTTTTAAATCGGGAAATAATACGGAATTTCTTTCGAATTAAGTGGGATTTTTTACTGATTTTTGAATAATTCGTGAACAAAAGTTAGTTTTTTTATGAAAAGTTTATTTTTTTACGGCCGGTATGACAACTCTTATCTTTGTCCATTCACCAAAAAGGCTATTGATTTCCAGGCCATAATCCGGGCCATAGTTGAGCTTAAGCCGTTGGTAAACATTATAAAGGCCAAAGCCGGAAGAACGCCCTTCAGAAGGAGCCTCTCCCCGGATCAAACTACGAACGTAGGTCAGTTCTTCATCATTCATACCCCGGCCATTATCTTCAACGGTAAAAACAAGCTTATCATCTTCTCTCACGCCATTTACCAGAATATGTCCCATCCCTCTCTTATTTTTTATCCCATGATAGAGAGCATTTTCAACCAGAGGCTGCAGTGTCATTTTGAGAATACTGTAATCGTAAAGTTCTTCCGGAATATTGATCTCATAGTCCATAATATCCCTATAGCGGAATTTCTGAATTTTCAGATAACTGTCAATATGGCTCTTCTCTTCTTTCACGGTAATAAAATCCTGACCTTTACTTAAAGTGGTCCGGAAGAAGTCAGATAAAGCCGTTACCATCTTAACGACCTGCTCCTTTTCTCCCGATTCCGCCAGCCACACAATAGTATCCAGAGTATTGTAAAGGAAATGAGGATTGATCTGAGCCTGAAGAAGCTTAAGCTCGGTAGCCCTTAAATTCAGCTGTTCAACCTTAATATCTTCTACCAGCTGATCCAGCTTGTCCTGCATATGATTGAAGCCTTTGGCAAGTTCCACCATTTCCTCTGTTCCTTTTTCCTCTACGTGAACAGCGAAATTTCCGTGACCGGCCTCCTTCGTAAGTTTTCTTAACTTATCAATAGGCCGGGTAATACCTGCCATAATGCGGCGGTTAATAAGAAGGGTGCCCAAAAGGATTACACCAAAGACCAGCACACTCATGCGAATGGCAAAATTAACGTCACTTCGAATGCCTTCTTTAAGAGAATCCAGATTCGTGGTTTCATAATAAATATAACGCTGGATCTGTTCCTGAATCAGGTCTGTCAAAACACGGATATTAAGATCAAGCCGTTCCATGTTAAGATCATAATTGCCGCTGACCCGAGCATCCTTTTCAATTTCTTCCACACGGTCTTCCAATGTCGAAAGGCACTTCAGAATACGTTTCAGGATTTTCTTGGCCGAATCCCGTTCAGCATCATCATAAAGTTTCTGAAAAACCTCATTAGCTTCGCTGATCATTACATTTGGTTTTTCCGAGTCTTCCAAATCTGAAGCTCTTTCCGAATTAACGATAATATTATAAACCGAATAATCCAGTTCATCCTTGAAGTCAATATTGTAGTCATTGGCCTTGGTAATATTTTCAACAATAAGATCATACCGGCCGGAGAATTGATGCAGCTCTACCAGAAGATAGATAACAAGAATAGCAAGAGGCACCAGGCAGACTAAGATCAGCAGATCCAGTCGGCTCCTTAATGTGGCATTATGAAATTTAACTCGTTTAATCTTCATGCCTTTCCTCTGTATTCTCTCGGCGTGCACTCCTGGGTCTTTTTAAACAGATAGCTGAAATAATGAGAATCTTTATAACCTACTTCATAAGCAATCTCTGAAGATTTTTTATTAGTGGTACGAAGAAGTTCTTTTGCTTTTTCCATGCGGACCTGTGTCAGAAATTCGATGAAAGTCTTACCTGTTTCCTGACTGAAAATCGTGCTGAAATGATTAGGACTTAAGTTCACTGCTGCCGCCGTCACATTAAGAGAAATATCCTCACGGTCATAATTTCCCTCAATATACTTCTTTGCTTTGTCGAGAAGGCCAGCATATTTCTTCCGGGAAACCTTATCCCGCAAATTAATAACAGTTTCAAAAACCCGGATCATGTAACTCCGGCTTTGTTCAAGGCTCTGGAAAACCACAGACATCTTTTTAAAATCACCACATTCTTTCACAAGATCATCAGCGGAATACCCCATCTTCTCCAGCCTGGCCACAGCCGCAAAATACATATCCATAACAACATACTGACGAAAAAGCATGGATTCCATATTTTTTCTGCCAAGACTTTCAAAA
>CAVDGK010000283.1:0-2521 GCA_963607995.1 Oscillospiraceae bacterium
AACTGTTTGGATGATGAGGATATAACTTATCGGAGATTACGAAGTAATCAACGATGAAAGGCGCGGTTTTTGCGCCGTATTTCGATTATAGGGCTCGCATTTCGACTATAGGATCCGAAAAGCAGTAAGGTGCATTATAATAGAGTGGCTTTGGGAAGAATGTCTTTTTATACCAATAGCGATTCCATTATAATTAATCAAAAAAAGGGGCAGCCGGTTTTAACCGACTGCCCTGTTGATTTCTAATATTGAAAATTAAATTCGAAAGCCCTTCGCCTTCGGATTATTTCCACCGGAAAAGAAAAAATCTATTCCACCCATAATAGTGGACAATGAAACATGTTAGTCCCCTGCAAGTGGACAACTCTGTTTTTTGACTGCCCTTTAATTGAATTCTACGAATTTAAGTCCCAGTTCCGCATAGATGGTAGGAGCACCCGGGAGATTAAAGAGCTTTGTGAAAATTAAGTTGTAGAATTCATCGCACAGAATAATAGCACAAACCGTAATGGCGATGGCCAGAAATACCTTTTTATTCATGTGGGATGCCAGATAAAAGAGAATCGGAATGATCACGTACATCAGGGTCAGACCGAAGATGCCGAAAATGGTAACACTGCGGAGGCAGACGAAACCATTAAGGTTGCCCCAGTTTAAGATTTCCTTATTGTAATCCCAGCAGCGAAGACCGGCGAACTCAAGCATGCCCCAGCCGGAAATGTATTCCAGGATGCCTGTTGAGAAGAAGCTGATCAGGAAAACGAAGAGGGGTTTTTTGCGGACACGGTAAGTCAGAAGGAAAATCATGACGGAACCGGTGGCGTAGATGTTGATCCATGGCAGGAAGTTACCGCCTCTCCAGTAAAATTCCTTCATGCCGCCATTGAAGAAATAGAAAATAAATTCGTATAACCAGCCGAAGCATCCTGTAATAGCAATGACAGCGGCAGCAATGCCAACCCAGGTCTTTTTGTCGAACTTTAAGTTGGTATTTAAATACTGCTTATAAAAATCGCGCATATTTTTTCTCCCCATAAGACTGTTTTTGATGGTGAAATCTAACAGATAAACGATACACTATTCTAACATTCCAGGCAAGAAAAATTCTGTTTTCTTCGGGAGATTCAAGTATTTGCTCTCATACAATGATTTTTGAAAAAAATCAGGCCTATACGAAATTTTCTTTATTGAATGCTCATGAAAATCCGATAGCGGTGGGTTATTGACACATCCAGCTATTCGCAATAGAATAAAGCAAAATAAAAAAGGGGAGCTTGCATAAGCAGGCTGAGAGTCGGATGTATTCCGTGACCCGTAACCTGATTTGGATAATGCCAACGTAGGAAAATAGTTTTGTTGACACAGGTAACGGGTTTTCCGTTACCTTTTTTATTTGCACGAAGCAGCGCGCCAAAGTCCATGCTTGCACGAGAGACTGACGAATGACGCGGAAACCTGAGAAACTCCAAATGAGTGTTTCTCATAAATGTTTTTCCAGCGGTATATTGGGGGCACCATCTTATATCGCTTAAAAAAAACAATGTGAAAGGAGACAAAATATGTCAAATCCCAAAAACACATTGACGAACGCCGGACGATACTTCGGCGCAGGCGCCTTTATTTTAGGAAAGAGAGGTATCAGCTTATGAAAAATACCGTCTCTAACCTGATCATAGAGGGCAGCCGCAGTATCGTGGAGGACTTTCACAGTCATCCTTTTGTTAAAGGTATCGCCAATGGAGAGCTGCCCATCGAAAAATTTCAATTCTATATGATACAGGATTATCTGTATCTTCTTGATTATGCGAAGGTTTTCAGCATCGGTGCGGCAAAAGCCAGTGACCCTTCTCTTATGAGGGTATTTTCCGATTACGTATCCTCCATCCTGTCAGGAGAAATGGATGTTCACAAAGGCTATATGAAAAAGCTGGGTATCGACCTTAAGGATGCGGAAAATGCCATTATGTCCCAGGATAACCTAAGCTACACCAGCTACATGCTGCGTATGGCTTATGAAGGTGGTCCGGCGGAAGTCTGTGCGGCTATTCTTCCCTGTGCTATCAGCTATGAGGAAATTGCACGGAAAATGGTAGAAAATGATCCGGCCTGCGTAGATCACGAATTTTACGGCGCCTGGATTAAGAGTTATGCCGGAGAGGAATATCACAACGAAAATATTGAAGTGATGGAACTGACTGATAAGGCAGCCGAAGGCTATTCTCAAAAGCAGATTGACCGCCTTATTGAAATAGGCAGAAGATGCACTCTTTACGAGGGAAGATTCTGGGATATGGCCTGGGAGATGCGGAAATAATTATGCTCAGATTTGAAAATATTACCTTTACTTACAAAGAAGCTGAGAAACCCGTTATCGAAAATCTTTCTTTTGAAGTCCCGGACAAGAGCTTTGTCAGCATCATTGGAGCCAGCGGCAGCGGCAAAACTACCATTTTTCGTCTTTTGAATGGGCTGGAAAAACCGGAAAAGGGACAGATCACCATCGATGGGAAGGATATTAAAG
>CAVDGK010000284.1:0-2514 GCA_963607995.1 Oscillospiraceae bacterium
GTCTCGATGTATGTTTTGAGACCTTCGTTCAGCTTATGGCTTCTCCGGCCTCTGCTTAACGAAAGGCTTAGATAAAAAGATTTAACAGGAGGAAATCATTATGATGACAAAAGAGAAGAAACAGGAAATCATGCAGGCTTATGCCAGAACAGAAGGCGATACAGGTTCACCGGAAGTTCAGGTAGCTGTACTGACAGAAAGAATCAATGAGCTGACAGAGCATCTGAAGGTTCACAAGAAGGATCATCACTCAAGAAGAGGTCTTCTGAAGATGGTTGGTCAGAGAAGAAACCTTCTTGCATACCTTAAGAAGAAAGATATCGAAAGATATCGTTCATTGATCGAGAGACTTGGTCTTCGTAAATAATGACAGAAGGATGGGACAGGTTAACCTGTCCCATCTTTTGGTGATAGGATAAGCTTTATTTTATCACGATTATAAAATTGACCGGGTAAAATGCCGGTCGCATTCATTTAAATTAGCCCAATCGGGCAGAAGGTGGAAGAAAATGGCAGAATACAAAACTTATTCAATGGAACTCGCCGGCAGAACCTTATCCGTCGATATCGGTCGTGTCGGTAAACAGGCAAACGGATGCTGCTTCATGCATTATGGTGATACCGTTGTACTGTCTACAGCAACTGCTTCAAAGGCTCCGAGAGAAGGTATCGACTTTTTCCCGCTGTCAGTAGAATTTGAAGAAAAAATGTATGCCGTAGGTAAATTTCCGGGCGGCTTCAACAAGAGAGAAGGAAAGGCCAGCACACACTCTGTCCTGACAAGCCGTGTTATTGACAGACCGATGCGTCCTCTTTTTCCGAAGGATTATCGTAACGACGTTACTTTAAATAACCTGGTTATGTCAGTGGATCCGGCATGCGATCCGGAAGTTGTAGCTATGCTTGGTTCATCTCTGGCAACCTCTATTTCGGATATTCCTTTTGATGGTCCCTGCGCCATGACTCAGCTTGGTATGATTGATGGTGAGTTCGTTGTTAATCCGGGCTATGAATTAAAATCCAAGTCAGACCTTGCTCTTACAGTTGCCTCAACACGTGAGAAGGTTATCATGATCGAAGCCGGTGCTAATGAAATTCCGGAAGAGACCATGATTCAGGCTATATATAAGTGTGATGAGGTTAATAAAGAAATCATCAAATTCTTTGACCAGATCGTTGCTGACTGCGGCAAAGAAAAACATGAATATGTTCATTATGAAATTCCGGAAGAGCTTTATGCTGCTATTAAGGAAATTTGTCCGCCGGAGCAGATGGAAGTTGCTGTCTTTACAGATGATAAGCAGACAAGAGAAAGAAATATTGATGCTATCAAAGCTCAGTTTGTAGAAAAATATGCAGACAATGCTGAATGGCTTGGTCTTATCAATGATGCTCTTTACAACTATCAGAAGAAGACAGTCCGTAAGATGATCCTGAAAGATCATAAGAGACCGGATGGCCGTGAGATCACACAGATCCGTCCGCTGGCTGCTGAAGTCGACCTTATTCCGAGAGCTCATGGTTCTGCTATGTTTACACGTGGTCAGACTCAGATTTGTGACTGCGTAACCTTAGCTCCCCTTTCTGAAGCTCAGAAGATCGAAGGTTTAAATCCGTACATTACTAAAGCACGTTATATGCATCAGTACAACTTCCCGTCATATTCTGTCGGTGAGACAAAGCCGTCCCGTGGACCGGGTCGTCGTGAGATCGGACATGGTGCATTGGCTGAAAGAGCTCTTGTTCCGGTTCTGCCCAGTGAGGAAGAATTCCCCTATGCAATCCGTGCCGTATCTGAAACATTTGAATCAAATGGTTCTACATCACAGGCTTCTATCTGTGCTTCTTCTATGGCATTGATGGCTGCAGGTGTTCCCATCAAAAAGCCGGTTGCCGGTATTTCCTGCGGTTTGGTAACAGGCGACAGCGATGATGATTATATCGTTCTGACAGATATTCAGGGTCTTGAAGATTTCTTCGGTGATATGGACTTTAAGGTCGCTGGTACTCATGATGGTATCACAGCTATTCAGATGGATATCAAGATTCATGGTCTGACTCGTCCTATCGTTGAGGAAGCTATCGCTCGTACAAAACAGGCTCGTGAATACATCCTGACTGAGGTTATGGAAAAATGTATTGCTGAACCGCGTAAAGAGCTTTCCAAGTATGCTCCGAAGATTATGTCTATTCAGATTGATCCGGAGAAGATTGGCGAAGTTGTAGGTCAGAGAGGCAAGACCATCAATGCTCTTATCGATATGTATGGAGTTCAGATCAATATCGATGATGATGGTAAGGTTTCTATCTGCGGTGATGATAAGGAAAAGATGGAACAGGCTGCAAAGGCTATTGAAATTATCGTTACAGACTTTGAAAAAGGCATGATCCTTACAGGCAAGGTTGTTTCTATTAAGGAATTTGGCGCCTTCCTTGAATTTGCACCGGGTAAGGAAAGCATGGTTCATATTTCTAAGATTGCCAATGCCCGTATCAACAAGGTTGAAGATGTTC
>CAVDGK010000285.1:0-2498 GCA_963607995.1 Oscillospiraceae bacterium
GTATAAATATCATTGGTAATAACGCCAATGCTGTATTCTGAAGCTAATTGCCTTGTCAGGCATTCGATAAGAGCAGTTTTTCCAGAACCTACCGGTCCGGCTACTCCGATTTTTACATATGCCATATTCTCTCCCTTTCTATTTCCGCTAAATTGTCTTTTTAAGACATATACAATCTTGAATATAAACCTTCATGCTGCATACAGCGAAGGTCAAAAGCTGTTCCAGATAATCCCAGCCATTTTTCATCTAAATCTACTACTTTTTCTACCAGCTTCTGTAAAAGGGGATAGGTAGAAGCCAGTAATTTCTGTCCTGCTGACTGACTCAGAGGAATTGTTTTTACACAATTGGTTACCATTGCTGAGGTTTGTGCATAGATAAAATGCTCCAGGGCATCCTCCTTGGAAATACCTGCTGCATAGGCAAACACTCCATAGGCTACCCCATGATGCACACTTTTCTTCTTCCGATTTTCTACATATTCTAAAAATACAGGAGTCTGAAAATCGATTTCTATATTTGTCAATGTCTTGATAAAACGAGATCCCAGCTTTCGACTGGCCTCTCTTGTCTCCTGAGGAAGTTTACCCGCCTCCATGACATTTTCCAAATATGCAATCTTATCCATATTATTCTCTTTTGCATACTCCCAAGCCAAGCGCACCGCCATAAGTTCATTGTAGAGAAGATTGTACTCTAGTCTTTTATTTATGAACTCGCCTGCCGTAATCTCATCGTGGACAATTCCTTTTTGAATATAGGTCTCTAATCCATAGGAATGAGAATATCCACCAATGGGAAATAATGCATCATTTACCTGCAGCAAAAAATATTTTGCTTTTGGGTTTGTCATAAACGTGTCGTCGTCTCCTATTTTACAAGTTTTAATGGGTGTGAGAATGTACCGCTGCTGAAATTCTGTTGTCGAAATTTAATTTAACTTCTTCTACCTTGGTACTTACCCCGTGAATTTTATCAAGCATCACTTTCATTGGCTCATTATAAGGTGTGATAAAGGATCCTTCCTCTTCACCCCAGAAAAGTGGTGCATGGCGATTGCCAATCTCATAGCAAACCTTTGCCACCATATGAGAATGGTGAGCATCCACCTTCACAATAATTGCCTCACATGCAGGAATATTTACTGCGTAAACCGTGTCGCCCTCTACGCCCAGCACATCATCCTGATTTAAGCCCTTGGTTAAAACCCAATCATCTAAGCGGATTCCTAATTCTGCTCCGCCCTGACTTGTTTTCCTATGAAGCTTTTTAAATGCCTCATCCCAGAAAATATCTACATAATCTATTGTTTTACCGGAAAACTCGGCATCACCGATCTTTCCTAACACATTTTCACAAATCATGGGAATTTTCTCCTTATTTCCATAAGATCTCATATTTTATCATTACCCCCACCTTCGCTAAAGCTTAAAGGCGGGGGATTTCTCTAACTGAGCTAAATAATTACCACATACCAATTAGCATAAGTACGCCTGGAATCCATGCAGTTACGATACCTTCAAACACCTGCAAAGCCGGCACAAATTTGCCCAGCTTTTTGCCCATGATATCCTCTACAAAGGAAGTTCCCCAAAGGATAGCCCAGAGATACCAGATGAAAGCCCAACGGACATCTGCTGTGATTCCCAAAGCTTCACTTCCCAGGAAACCTTCGATGGTTCCAAAAACAACGGCATTGATTGCTACAAAAGTAGAAAACCATGCAAATGGAATGGAACTGAGTTTGAAAATATTATTGATTGCTACAAACAGGTAGGTAAAGCAGAAAAGTAGTCCCGTACCAGCTGCATAGTAATTACCCTGTACCAGATTGGTAAAGTTAATAAAAAGTGACAGTCCTCCAGTGAAAATATTCATCACCGCAAGGCTCTTTCCGTCCACCTTATAGAAATTGCACATTCCATTATTGATCAGTACAATTCCTACGAATAATAAGCATACACCTAACATAATAATCTTTCTCCTATCGACTTTTTTGATCTTTTTAGCCTGTAAAAGCTATATTAAGAAGCTCTTTTAGAACAGACTGTAAAGCTGAGTTAATGGAAGTTTTTTCGCAGGCTTGGAGGTAATGCTCTCACCATCTGCTTTTACTTCATAAGTCTCAGGATCTACTGTGATTTCAGGTGTTTTGTCATTGTAAACCATGTCTTTTTTACCAATGTTACGGCAATTTTCAACCGGAACTACTGTTTTTTCCAAACCATATTTATCTTTAACATCCTCTTCCATTGCTGCCTTGGATACAAAGGTCAGGCAGGAAGCATATTTTGCTTTTCCATGTGCAGCAAACATATGCTGGTAGAGAACCGGCTGAGTTGTAGGAATGGAAGCATTTGCATCACCCATTTTAGAAGCGATGATCATACCACCCTTAATAACCATATCTGGTTTTGCACCGAAGAATGCCGGATTCCACAGAACCAAATCAGCAAATTTTCCTTCTTCAACAGAACCTACATATTTAGAAATAC
>CAVDGK010000286.1:0-2464 GCA_963607995.1 Oscillospiraceae bacterium
TCCTGGAGGTGACATCTCCGGGCCTTGGAAGGAGACTTAAACGTCCCCGTGATTTCGTCTTTGCTGAAGGAAAAGAGGTTGATGTTAAACTTTATCAGGCTTTGGATGGTCAGAAGGAATGGAAGGGAATCCTTTCAGCCCATGATAAAGACAGCATTACCATTTCAAATGAAACGGAAACAAAAACATTTGCCAGATCGGATATTTCCCTGATCCGCCTGACATTCGATTTTTAATATAAATATCATTTAAGAAAATAGGAGGAACGTGAAAAAATGAACGCTGAACTTAAGGCCGCAATTAAGATGCTTGAAGAGGAAAAAGGAATTTCCCAGAAGACAATTCTTGAAGCAATTGAAAATTCTCTTCTGCAGGCCAGCAAAGCCCAGTTCAACAAGAACGACAATATTAATGTATCAATCGATCCGGAAACTTTTGAGTATTCAGTAGTGGCAGAAAAAGAGGTTGTAGAAGATGTAACCAATGCCAACATGGAAATGTCTTTGGTGGATGCTCTGAAGATCGATCCCAATGCTCAGATCGGCGATATCGTTACTATTGATCTTGATTCCAAGGCTTTCAGCCGTATCGCTGCACAGAACGCTAAAAACGTTATTCTGCAGAAATTACGTGAAGAAGAGAGAAATGCTGTATTCAATCAGTATGCAGAAAAAGCTAAAACTATCATGACCGGTACTGTTTCCAGAATTCAGGGAAAGAGTTATATCATTAACCTGGGCAAGACAGATGCCGTTCTTAATGAAACTGAGCAGGTAAAGAATGAAAAATTCCGTGTTCATGACCGTATTCGAGTCTACGTACTGGAAGTTCGTAATTCTTCTAAAGGTCCCCATATCCTGGCATCACGTACGCATCCGGAACTGGTGAAGGGGCTCTTTGAAGAGGAAGTTACAGAAATTCGCGATGGTATTGTTGAAATCAAGGGTATTGCCCGTGAGGCCGGTTCCCGTACCAAGATGGCTGTCTGGTCCAATGATCCGGATGTTGATCCGGTAGGTGCCTGTGTCGGTATGAATGGTAATCGTGTTAATACCATTGTCAATGAATTGCGTGGTGAAAAGATCGATATTATTCCCTGGGATGAAAATCCGGCTGTTTTAGTTGAAAATGCCCTGAGTCCGGCTAAAGTTATTTCAGTTGGTGTTGATCCGGATGAAAAGGAAGCTATCGTTATCGTGCCGGATTATCAGCTGTCTCTCGCTATTGGCAAGGAAGGTCAGAATGCCCGTCTGGCAGCCCGCCTGACAGGATTTAAGATCGATATCAAGTCAGAAACACAGGCAAGAGAGTCCGGTGATTTTGATGATATGTTCGCTGATGATTATGATGAAAACGGCGAATATTACGAAGACTATGAAGGCGAAGAAGTTGACGGAGAGGAAGAAGCACCGGAAGAGGTGTAATCCTTAAAGACTGAGGTACCTGTTTTGGAAAATACCAGAAGAGAGAAAAAAAGACAGTGCATCGGCTGCCGGGAGATTCATCCAAAGGAAGAAATGGTACGAATTATCCGGACACCGGAGGGAAATGTTGAGATTGACTATACCGGAAAAAAGAACGGAAGAGGTGCTTATCTGTGCAAAGGCAAAAGCGAATGCCTGGTAACAGCGCAGAAAAAGAAGGCTTTGGAACGTGCTTTGAAGACACCGGTAAGTGAAGAGGTCTTTGAAAGTCTTAAGGAGGCCTGCGAAAATGGAAAGAATGCCTGATTACTACCGTTCTATATCCCTGGCGGCTAAGGCCGGAAAAGTGGTGAGCGGCGGCATGATGACGGAGAAAACAATACAGTCACAAAAAGCTTATCTGGTACTCATCGCTGATGACGCATCAGAAAATACAAAGAAAAGCTTTCTGGACCATTGCCATTATTACAAGCTTCCAGTGGTAACTGTTCCGGATAGGGAAACACTTGGTCGTCTTATAGGGAAGGAAAGCAGGTCTTCAGCAGCCGTAACAGATGAAAATCTGTCGGCACTGATCCTGAAACAATACGAGAAAAAGAAAAGTTTTGAAACATCGGAGGAATAATTAATGCCAAAAATCAGAGTCCACGAATTTGCCAAAGAGCTGGGCGTTGATAAAAAAGAAATTTCCGAATACCTGACAGAGAAGGGGTATAAGGATATTACAGCTGTCAGCAACGTCCCGGATCATGAAGTGGAAATTCTGCGTCAGAAATATGGAAAATCAACGGCACCGGCTGAAAAGAAAGCTCAGGATGCCGAACCGGAAAAGGAAAATGCTGAATCTAAGAGCGGAAATGCAGAAGAAGATAAGCCGAAAAAGAAAAAGATCATTCGTGTTTTCCGTTCTCAGAATGCCACAACAGAACTTCAGCAGCGCAGACCGAAAAAAGCAGCTCCGGCTCCGGAAAAGGAGAAAGCTGTAAAGGAAAAAGTTGAAGAAGCTGTTAAAAAAGCTTCTTCAACTTTTTCCTTTACAG
>CAVDGK010000287.1:0-2457 GCA_963607995.1 Oscillospiraceae bacterium
ATATCAAATAGTATTATTGAGGCAGCATTTTCTCAAGACGAAAGGAAGTGCGTATATGGAAGTTGGAAAAAGCCCGGTAAGAGTAGATGGGTATGATAAAGCAACAGGACGTACGAAATATACAGATGATCTTTGTGATAAGGGAGCTTTGATTGCGAAAATCAAGCATTCAACTATAGCACATGGGTTTGTTAAATCTGTTGACACATTTGAAGCTGAAAAAATTCCAGGTGTGGTTAAGATTGTAACGTGTTTCGATGTGCCGGATTATCAGTTTCCGACAGCAGGTCATCCCTGGTCTACAGATCCTTCTCATCAGGATATCAGTGATCGTCTTCTTCTTGAAAAACATATCCGTTATTATGGAGATGATGTAGCTGCAGTTGTGGCAGAAACAGAGATAGCAGCAAATCAGGCCGTGAGAGCTTTAAAAGTTGAATATGAAGAGCTGCCTTTTGTTCTGGATGCTCGGGAAGCTTTAAAAGAAGGGGCTCCGATTATTCATGAAGAAAGACCCAACAATGTTGTTGGGCATGGTGAATTACATAAGGGAAATTATGAGGAAGCCATTAAAGAACCAGGGCTTATTAAGGTAGAAGGCTGGTATTGTACACCCACAGTTCAGCATTCTCATATTGAAAATGCTATTTGTTACGCTTATCAGGATAAAGACAAAATCGTTGTTGTATCCTCCACCCAGATTCCTCACATTGTACGCCGTGTCTGCGGTCAGGCACTGGGTATTCCATGGGGAAGTATACGCGTTATCAAACCCTATGTAGGTGGGGGATTTGGTGATAAACAGGATGCATTATATGAGCCTCTTTGCGCCTTTTTATGCACACAGGTTGGGGGACGTTTGGTTAAACTTGACTGCACTCGGGAAGAAACTTTCATGAATTGCCGTGTCCGTCATGCTATCGATCACCATATTATTTCTTGGGTAAGACCAAATGGTGATATTGTTGCACGAAAGGTAGAACTTTGGTCAAACCAAGGCGGATATGCATCTCATGGCCATAGTATCTGTGCCAAGGATATGGGACATTTCGCACAGCTTTATCCTTGTCCGAATATTGAAGCTGAATCCTGGACAGTGTATACAAATCGTCAGGTGGCCGGTGCCATGAGAGGTTATGGCATGCCGCAGGGGGCTTTTGCAAATGATAGTAATATAGAAGATATTTGCCGTGTTTTAGATGTAGATCCGGTTCAGTACCGTCGTGATCACGTTATGTCAGTGGGATTTACTGATCCATTTTCGAAAAATGAACTTTATTCAGATACTTTTAATCAGGTATTCGATAAAGGATGTGCCTATATTGACTGGGATAGAAAGAGAGCTCTATATAATAAACCTCAAACCGGCAGTATTCGCCGGGGTGTTGGTATGGCAACCTTCTGGTATAACACAGCGGTTTATCCTATTTCTCTTGAAACATCCACCTGTCGTATGGTCATGAACCAGGATGGTTCCATTCAGGTTATGCTGGGGGAAACGGAAATTGGTCAGGGACAGGATACGTCAGCATCCCAGATGGTGGCAGATACCATCGGCGTGCCTCTTAATATGGTGCATGTTATTTCATGCCAGGATACAGATGCCTTTGGTTTTGGTACCGGTGTATATGCATCACGAGGCACTTATGTAACAGCCATGGCAATTCGTGGAACAGGAGAGGCTTTTAAACAAAAAATATTGGAACGGGCTTTTAAATATACCCGTATGCAGTATTATCTCATGGATATCCGTGATGGAAATATTGTTCGCGTGACGGATGGACGGATTTTAATGAGCCTTGGAGAGCTTGCCACTGCATCCATGTATGATAAGGATGACAGTATGCATTTGACCATGGAGAAAACAACAACGCTTCAGACTAATGCTTACAGTTTTGGATGTTGTTTTGCAGAAGTGGAAGTCGATATTGAACTCTGTAAAGTTAAAATTCTTAATATCATCAATGTTCATGATGTGGGGCGTTTGATCAATCCTGATCTGGCGGAAGCCCAGGTTCATGGCGGTATGAGTATGGGAATCGGTTTTGCATTGTCAGAAAAAATGGTTTATGACAAAAAGACAGGCCGCCTTTTAAATGGTAATCTTCTTGATTACAAGCTTTCTACATTTATGGATCATCCTCATCTGGAGGCGCAGTTTGTGGAAAATCCGGAACCCACCGGTGCATTCGGGACCAAAGGCCTCGGGGAGCCGCCGGTATGTCCTGTTGGACCGGCTATCCGGAATGCAATTCTCCAGGCAACAGACGTTCCCTTCTATAATCTGCCTATTGATCCACATCAGATGTATGAACGTTTTGTCGAAGAAGGTTTGATTGAAGGAGGAGACGCAAATGTATGATATGAAGGCACTCTATGAAGCCGAAAATGGTGCAGATGCCTGTCGGCTCCTTACTGAACATCCGGAAGCTATTATTATTGCTGGAGGCTCAGATG
>CAVDGK010000288.1:0-2447 GCA_963607995.1 Oscillospiraceae bacterium
ATTTTCTTCTCTTATATAATAGCAGACAGAACCGGCCGTATGCCCCGGGGTTTCATAAACCTTCATTCTGATGCCCGCCGGGGTGATTTCCTCTTCGTCCCTTACGGTAATATCAGGCAGAAGAAGATCTGCATGACGTCCCATACCGGCATTGAGAGAATCATCTTTCAAAAGAGGCAATTCTTTTTCAGCAGCGTAAAGAGGTACATCCGGCAAAACTTCCTTGATGGCCTTAATGCCGCTGGTATGATCCCAATGGCCATGAGTTAACAAAATAGCTGTGACGTGACCACCGATTTTTTCACATTCTCGCAGAATCCCTGCTCCATTATCTCCCGGATCCACCAGAACGATTTCATTATTTTCTTTATTTAAAAGGATATAGCAGTTGGTTCCGAAGGGACCCACCGTCAGGCCATATAAACCGATTTTTGATTCCATCAGCCCCTCTTCCTTTCAACTTCCACTACACTGTCAATCAGTTTGATCTCACGGATGAGGTTATCCAGATCAGCGATGCAGTGAATATCAAATGCCAGTTCGATAGTAGCGATTCCCTGTTTGGAAATACGGGAACTCATGCTGGTAATATCAATTTTCTTCTCAGTGAAGATACGGGAAATATCCACCACAAGGCCGGTACGGTTATTGGCATAAACTGAAAGTTCCACCTGATAGCCTTCCTTAAGCTGTTCATTGGGATCAATCTCCCACTCTGCCTCAATAAGGCGGGCCCGATCTTCTCTGGACATGCCAAGCACATTGACACAATCCGTTCTATGAATGGTAATGCCCCGGCCACGAGTAATATAACCTACGATTTCGTCTCCCGGAAGAGGACTGCAGCATTTGGAAAAACGCACTGCCATATCATGAATACCCTTCACAACAATGCCATTGTGATTTTTCTTATGTGTAATGACAGCCTTTGGTTTATTGGTGCTCTGGAGAATTTCCGCATCAGTAATCTGCTCCTGATGATCCTTGATATAAAGATCATTCAGTTTATTATAAACCTGCCCTTCCTTAAGGGAGCCATGACCAAGAGCGGCCATAACGGCATTCCAGTCCTGGAAGCCATACTTACGCTGAACGGCTTCCATGTATTTATTTTTAAGAAGAACGGAAAGGGGCTGGCCTTTAACTTTCGCATATTGTAAAAGAAGATCACGGCCTTTTTCGATATTTTCCTCTTTGAGTTCTTTTTTAAACCACTGGTTAATCTTATTCTTTGCCTGAGTGGATTTAACTATCTTCAGCCAGTCACGGCTGGGACCCTTGGCATTCTGGGAGGTAATGATCTCCACACGGTCACCATTGTGAAGAACCGTTTCAATTGGCACCAGTTTGCCATTAACACGGGCGCCCACCATTTTATTGCCAACAGCTGAATGCACGGCATAAGCAAAGTCGATAGTGCAGGCACCACTGGGCAGGGATTTGACATCCCCGGCCGGTGAGAAGCAGTAAACATTCTCGGCAAAAAGATCAAGATCAGATTTAAGAAGAGACATGAATTCGTGATTATCTGTCATATCTCTCTGCCATTCAAGGATCTGACGAAGCCATGTCAGCTTTGCCTCTGCTGAATCACCTTTGCTGACCTGCCCATCTGACATTTCCTTATATTTCCAGTGTGCAGCGATACCGTATTCAGCCGTCCGGTGCATTTCAGCCGTCCTGATTTGAATTTCAAAAGGACGACCGCCTGGTCCGATCAAAGTCGTGTGCAGTGACTGATACATATTCGCCTTAGGCATGGCAATATAGTCCTTGAAACGCCCCGGAATGGGCTTATACATTTCATGAATGATCCCCAGTGCCGCATAGCAGTCAAGGACAGAATCCACAATGATACGGACAGCAAAAAGATCGTAGATCTGATCGATGGTTTTATCCTGGTTCACCATCTTTTTATAAATGGAAAAATAATGCTTAACCCGTCCGTAAACCGTCGCCTTAATGTTGGCCGTCTCCATATGATGGCTTACATCTTTCACAATAAGATCAACAAAATTCTGACGCTCCTTGCTGGTACCGGCAATATCCTTAACCAGTTTTTCAAAAACTTCAGGCTGTGTATAGCGAAGAGCGAGATCATCCAGTTCAATCTTAATCTTTGAAATACCAAGCCGCATGGCAATGGGTGAATAAATATCCATAGTCTCACGGGCTTTTTCAATCTGTTTATGGCGGGGCATATACTGAAGCGTCCGCATATTATGCAGCCGGTCTGCCAGTTTGATCAGAATAACGCGGATATCCTTGGCCATAGCCAGAAACATTTTTCTTAAATTTTCAGCCTGACGTTCCATTTTATCCATGGAATAGTCGATCTGACCAAGTTTCGTAACACCATCAACCAGAAGTTCTACTTCACTGCCAAAGTCTCTTCTGACATCTTCTGATGTTACGCCTGTATCTTCTACGGCATCATGCAAAAGGGC
>CAVDGK010000289.1:0-2426 GCA_963607995.1 Oscillospiraceae bacterium
TGTTTATATATTTTGCCGTCTCTGTAAATCTCTACTTCCAGCCATTCGGAAAGAGCATTTACAACTGACGCTCCTACTCCGTGCAGTCCACCGGATACTTTGTATCCTCCACCACCAAACTTTCCTCCAGCATGAAGAATCGTAAATACTACTTCAACCGCCGGAATACCTGCTTTATGGTTAATTCCCACCGGAATACCTCTACCGTTATCAATAACCGTAATAGAATTGTCCTTATTGATTGTAACTGAGATGGTATCACAATACCCTGCAAGAGCCTCATCCACCGAATTGTCTACAATCTCGTAGACAAGGTGATGCAGACCTCTTATGGAGGTGCTTCCAATATACATTCCGGGCCTTTTTCTGACTGCTTCCAGACCTTCTAGAATCTGAATCTGATCTGCTCCGTATTCTGTACTCATTCATTTCCTCCTTTGTTTTCATCCATAGCTTCCAAATTACTAACGCTTCCATTTGTCACACGGAATATTTTATTGATTCTAAACTGACTGTTTATAAAATCATCAAGACCGGTACAGGTAATCAGCGTCTGTATATCATGTATACTTTGTAAAAGATAATGCTGTCTATTGCTATCCAGTTCAGACAAAACATCATCCAAAAGTAGCACTGGCGTATCCCCTATTTTTTTTTCAACCAAGTATATTTCCGAAAGTTTCAGAGATAATGCAGCCGTTCTTTGCTGCCCCTGAGAACCATATTTTCTTATATCGATTTGATTAATTTTCACACACAGATCATCTCTATGGGGTCCATGAGATGTAATCTTCATTTTCAAATCTTTTTCTCTGACATTTGACAGTGTATCCGCAAAGGACTCTTCTGTAACATCCGGTTCATATAGAATCTCTATCTCTTCCTTCTTTCCCGTAAGATTCTTATGAATATCATATATGATGAGATTAAGATCCTCAGTGAATTTTTTTCTTTCCCTTATAATTCTCTTTCCATAAGTGATCAGCTGCTCATCCCAAACCTCCAGAGTTGTCTCCAAATCCGGTGAAAAATAAATATCTTTGAGAAGTTTATTTCTTTGATTTAGGATATGGTTATATTTTGTCAAATCCGAAAGATAAATTTTATTTAGTTGACATAATTCCATGTCCATGAATTTTCTTCTCTCCGAAGGACCATTTTTTATAATATTAAGATCCTCCGGTGAAAAAAATACCATATTCACAATACCAAACAACTCTGCTGCTTTTTTAATGGGGAGTCCATTAATAGCAATTCCTTTGGCTTTATTTCTTTTCAAATGCATATCGATTCGATAGGTAATCTCATGTCTTTCAATATGCATTCTGATATGTGCTTCATCACTGTCAAACAGAATCATTTCTTTGTCTTTGCTTCCTCTGTGGGATTTTGTTGTCCCACAAAGATAAGCAGCTTCCAGGATATTCGTCTTTCCCTGGGCATTGTCCCCAAAGAAAATATTCGTTCCTGAATCCAGATCCATATCCAGCGAATGATAATTTCTAAAATTATGTAACTCTAATTTCTTGATGTGCATTTTCTATGACAGCCTACTTTTCAATCTTTATCGTCTCATCTTCATATGTGACAATGTCACCGTCATAAAGTTTTTTTCCTCTTCGGGTATCTACTTCTCCATTTACCTTTACAAGACCATCCTGAATTACAAATTTTGCTTCAACTCCATCTGACACTAAGTCTGCGGCCTTAAGTGCCTGGCCAAGTTTGATAAATTCATCTCTAAGTTTGATTACTTTCATAATTTTCCTATCTCACTGCATTAAAGTTTACGGGAAGAATCAAATAAATATAATTTTCATTCTCATCCTTGATAAAACATGGTGCTTTTGGGTTCACAAGATAAACAGAAACGGTTTCATCATCAATCACCCTGAGAGCGTCAATCAAAAATTTAGGATTGAATCCAATCATAATATCCTTTCCCTCTTTGGTAATTTCAATATTTTCATCCATGGAACCAATCTGAGAATTAATCATTAATTCCATCTGTCGATCTTGAATATCAATGATGATCGGCTTTTTGTCTCCCTCTTTTACAAAAAGAGTGGCTCTATCAATACAATCTATGAATTCTTTTCGATTAATCTCCAGTTTTGTCTCATAATCACTGGAAAGCATCTGATCAATTCTGAAATATTCGCCTTCGATAAGTCGTGAAACTACAATTGTATCATCAAATTCAAACATAACATGATTGTCTGTAAAATAAAGATCTACATTATCTTCCATCTCACCGGAAAGAATCTTACTGACCTCACCAAGAGTCTTACCAGGAACAATAACCTTAATATCTGGATAGGAATCTTTCAATTCAATTTTTCTAATAGCAATACGATGACCGTCAAGTGACCCTACTTTCAGAATATTATCTTTTATTTCAAAGAGTTCACCTGTCATCATTTTAT
>CAVDGK010000290.1:0-2411 GCA_963607995.1 Oscillospiraceae bacterium
GGGATTATCCAATTTCGTCTTTGTCTGGCCCTCAAAACGGGGATCCGGATGCTTAATAGAAACTACAGCTGTCATGCCATTTCGAATATCAGCTCCGGTAAAATTAGAATCCTTTTCTTTAAGGATTCCCAGTTCCCTGGCATAATTATTCATAACCGTGGTGAAAGCTGTTTTAAACCCGGTCAGATGGGTACCGCCATCGGCATTGTAAATGTTATTACAATAACCCATGACATTTTCGTGGAATTCATTTATATACTGGATGGCAATCTCAACAGTTACATTATCTTCCATACCTTTAATGTAGATAGGTTCCGTCACCTTCTCTACATTTTTATTCATTTCCTTAAGAAAACCTACGATACCTTCCAATTCATGATAGGTTTCATGCACCACCGGCTCTTTTCGATTATCCGTAAAGTCAATGGTAAGACCAGGATTAAGATAAGCCGTTTCATGAAGACGGGATTTAATTTCCGTAGACGAAAAACGAGTCACTTCAAAGATTTCCGGATCAGGCAGAAACTTTACCTGCGTGCCGGTTTCCTTGGTTTTGCCAAGAGTAGGGAGATGCCCATTAACCAGAGGCAGAGTTGCTTTTCCCTTTTCAAAATGGTCATGATGAATAGCCCCCTCCCGTTTGATAATAACGTCCATATAAACAGACAATGCATTAACGACTGATGAACCGACGCCATGAAGGCCCCCCGAAGTTTTGTAGGCATCATTGTCAAACTTGCCGCCGGCATGAAGAGTTGTATAAACTAAACGTTCTGCAGGCATACCTTTGGCATGAATACCTACCGGAACGCCACGGCCGTTATCGATAACGGTACAGGAGCCATCCGCATCAAGAATAACTTCAATATGGGTGCAGAAACCAGCCAGATGCTCATCAACGGCATTATCTACGATTTCGTAAATCAGATGATTAAGTCCCTTTCGGGAAGTGGAGCCGATGTACATACCCGGTCTTTTGCGAACTGCCTCCAGACCTTCCAGCACATGAATACTGGATTCATCATATTTTTGCGTCTTTGCCATTTTCTTCTCCCGTATCTTTAATAAGTCCGTTCCTTGATAAGTGATTCAAGATCCATGGTTGTATCATAATATTTCTCATCCATATACTGGACTTTTTCTACTTCTTCATTATTTTCAAGCTTCTCGATGATTTCAGCAACCTTCGGTCCCTGAAGAGGATTACATTCAACTGTCACATTAATATCCCCTCTCTGCATAGCTTCAAAGGTAGCTTTAACAGCATCAAATGAAATAATAGTGATATCACCATCAGGTCCGCAGGTCTTACCGGCTTCTTTAATGGCATCCACCGCACCGAAAGCCATATTATCATTTTCACAGACCACCACATCAATATCCGTGTAGGTTTCGAGGAAAGCTTCCATAACTTCCTGGGCCTTTGTTTGGGTAAAGTCTGCCGATTCCATGGCCAGCATATGCCAGTTTTTATTTTCATCCAGGACTTCCGAAAAGCCCTGGGTACGCCCGATCTGAGCAGAGGAATCCATAGTTCCCTGAAGAGTTACAATATTAATGGAATCATTCCCCCTGCCTTTGCCTTTTAAATAGTCCAAAAGCCACTTTCCGGCCTTTCTTCCTTCTTCTTCAAAGTCACTTCCCACCCAGCAGGTATAGAGAGACTCATCTTTCACTACAACCTTCCGGTCCGTTACAATGACCGGAATACCGGCATCCTTAGCTTCCTGAAGAACAGAATCCCAACCGGTTTCAACTACAGGATCCAAAACAATGTAGTCAACCTCCTGAAGAATAAAGCTTCGCACTGCTTTCAGCTGATTTTCCTGCTTATTCTGTGCATCCTCATAAATAAGATAATAGCCATTTTCTTCCGTAAGAGTATCTTTCATGGACTGGGTATTGGCAACACGCCAGTCGGATTCCGATCCAACCTGGGTAAAGCCTACTGTAATATAACCTTCTCCCTCTTCAGACTCTTCAGCACTACCGGAAGAATCATCTACACCAACACAGGCTGTCAGGGAAAAAACAGCAGCTGTTAATGTCAGTACCAATATAAACCACTTTTTCATTACTTATTCCGCTCCGTTTTGACGCGATGATCAAGGATATGCGCAATCCACCCCACTACTTGCTCATATAAAAGCAGCACTACGTCCCCTGATAGAGATAGCTTGGCCCTGCACCTTGTTCAAGGCCCCACTATCTAAATGCAGTTGGTTTTCTTGAGCTATTACAAGCTATAAATCCATAATCGCTTTTCATCAGAATTATGTATTGAATTTATGCAAACCCCTACTATGTTAGCATAAGTTTAAAATCTCGGCAAATCCACGTAAAAGAAAAAAGAGGAACCGCCTGGCGATTCCCCTTTTTTTAATATTATTTTGATTATTTCTTGCTGTCTT
>CAVDGK010000291.1:0-2408 GCA_963607995.1 Oscillospiraceae bacterium
ATTTTAAGATGCAGTGGGGGATTCGAAAAAAAAATAAAATGAAACTCTGAAAAATGAAATATTTAAAGAGTTTTTTGATTGAGAAAAACGGGGCAAAATCATATGAAAAAGACTGAAAAACGGGGCAAAACCGCATGAAAAAGATTGAAAAAACGGGGCAAAAACTGTATTGTATAGTTGGAGGATGAAAAATTATGTATAGAAAAGACTCTGATTATATAAAAAAATGGCTTGAAAGTTCAAAAAATGCGCTGCTGGTAACAGGTGCCAGACAGATCGGTAAAACCTGGATCATACGGGATGAGATAAAAAAAAGCGATTACAAAAAATTTGAAATAAATTTTATTGATCAGCCGGATATGGTTCATTATCTTAATGCGGAAATCAGTGCTGAGGATTTTTTGACCCGATTAAAGATGATCATGCCTGAGGATTGCAGACCAAAAGAAACCATTGTATTTTTTGATGAAATTCAGAAATGCCCGGAAATCGTCACAAAAATCAAATTTCTAGTAGATGAAGGAAGCTTTCGCTATGTTATGAGTGGTTCTCTTCTTGGAGTTGAATTAAAGGGGATTGCTTCGGCACCGGTGGGATATTTATCGTTTCTCCGTATGTATCCAATGGATTTTGAAGAATTCATGATAGCTAATGATGTCTCGAAAACGACTTTGGAAATGCTTAAAGAAAAGTTTAAGACACTCATGCCTGTAGATGGATTTATTCATGAAAAGCTGCTGTCACTTTTCTTTGTCTATCTTATTGTTGGTGGAATGCCGGATGCGGTCAAAACATATATTGAAACAAAGGACATCAGGGAGGTAGATAGAATTCAGCGGGATATTGTAACTTTGTACAGAGAGGATTTTTCTCAGTATGAATCAGAAGATAAAAAATTAAAGCTGAAATCTGTTTATGATATTATTCCGGCTGAACTGAATAAACAAAATAAGAAGTTCGTTTTTACGATGCTCAACAAGGAACTGAAATTTGATCGTTATGAAAATAGTTTCCTATGGCTGAAAGATGCGGGTGTGGCACTGCCTGTCTATTGCGTGGATGCACCTGTTATTCCCCTTATGGCAAGCAAAAGAAAAAATGTATTCCGACTTTTTTCAAGCGATATAGGTCTTTTGACAAGTGCCTATCCAGCAGAAACAAAGATTGAACTGATTAATAAAAATGGTGAAGTCAATAACGGAGCTCATTTTGAAAATGCAGTGGCTCAGCAGCTTTTTGCAAATGGCCTGGAGCCTTATTTTTGCAAGAAAAAGAATGTAGGTGAGATGGATTTTGCTGTTGAACTGTCAGGAAAGGTCGTTCCCATCGAAGTTAAATCGGGAAAAAATTATAAGAAACATAAAGCGTTGGATAATTTCATGAATGTTTTTGAATATCATTTCGAAAAGGCTTATGTTTTCTCCATAGGAAATGTAGAACAGGATGACAGAATCATATATTTGCCAATTTACATGACCTACCTTTTAAAAGAACCCTGGATCGGACAGTTGATCGTAGAGCTTGATATGTCTGGGTTGTAAAAGTCACTTGAATATATAATGAACTTATCATGCCAGGGAATGGCGGGAAAGGGAGATTTTAAAATGAATGAAAGCGCCGCAGGAATGATTATGGAATCATTTCTGCGGCGCATACGTTTTGAGATATTTTAGGCCAATGTCATATCTCCGTCTTTAACCCATCCGATTTTTTTGAAGAATGAGTTGATCAGCGGACAAAGGATGGCCGGGAGAACGAAGCTTATAAGGATAAGCCCAATCCAGTCCATGGAAGTAATGGCAGCCTTTGCACCGGAGGCTACATCATTTACCCAGCCGGTATATACACCAATCTGTCCAACGAGACCACAAGTGCCCATACCGGATGATACGGCTGCGCCATTCATTTCCAGATGGAAAATGCAGGTGGCAATGGGACCGGTAATGGCTGAGGTTATAATGGGAGCAAGCCAGATGCGGGGATTTTTGACAATATTTCCCATCTGGAGCATGGATGTTCCGATGCCCTGGGAAACAAGGCCGCCCCATTTATTTTCTTTAAAGGACATAACGGCAAAGCCTACCATCTGGGCGCAGCAGCCGGCTACAGCTGCACCGCCGGCCAGACCGGTCAGGGAAAGAGCAGCGCAGATGGCAGCAGAAGAAATGGGGAGAGTCAGGGCGATACCGACGAAGACAGATACCAGGATACCCATAAGGAAAGGCTGAAGTTCGGTAGCCCACATGATGAGGGAACCGACTTTCATGGCAGCGCTGCCGATAGCCGGTGCCCACCAGGCAGAAAGCCCTACACCTACCGCAATGGTGACCAGTGGCGTGACGAGGATGTCGATTTTTGTTTCTTTGGAAACCATTTTGCCGACTTCTGAAGCAACGATGGCAATAAAG
>CAVDGK010000292.1:0-2396 GCA_963607995.1 Oscillospiraceae bacterium
AAGTGATATTGATAATGAAAAAGAGGTGCTTCATGACAGATTTAATAAAATAACAGATCGTCGGGGAACGGATTCTCTTAAATATGACTTTGCGGTGGAAAGAGGTAAGCCGGCTGATGTTCTGCCTCTCTGGGTAGCCGATATGGATTTTAGCGGGCCGGAATGCATAAAAGAGGCGTTGCAAAAAGCAATTGAACCAGGCATTTTTGGTTATACGGAAGCCAAGGATGATTATTACGATATCGTCCGGAGGTGGTTCAGTGAGCATTTTTCATGGGAGACAGAAAGCCAGTGGATCATAAAGACGCCGGGAGTGGTTTTTGCCCTGGCCATGGCAGTGCGTGCTTATACAAAGCCGGGGGATAACGTGCTCATTGCGTCCCCTGTCTATTATCCTTTCTATGGCGTTATTGAAGATAATGACCGCAAGGTGGCAGCGAGCATGCTCAAACTTTCTGATGGTCATTATGAACTGGATTATGAAGATATTGAAAAACAGATCATTGAAAAGAAGATTAAGCTTATGATTTTCTGCAGCCCTCACAATCCTGTGGGCCGTGTCTGGAGAGTGGATGAGCTGAAGAAACTGGGCAGCATTTTAAAGAAACATGATGTGGTTCTTGTTTCAGATGAAATTCATGCCGATATCGTCTATAAGCCTTATGTACATCATATTTTCACAGAGGCAGTACCGGAAATGGCTGAAAAAACCATTATCTGTACGGCACCCAGCAAGACCTTTAATATTGCAGGACTTCAGGTTTCAAACATTTTCATACAAAATGAAGAACTGAGAAAGAAATATCAGCATGAAATCGATGCCTCAGGCTATTCCCAGCTTAATATGCTGGGAATCGTAGCCTGCAAAGCAGCTTATAAAGGTGGGGAGGAATGGCTTCGGGAGGCTTTGGATTATCTTAAAGGAAATCTTGATTATATCCGGACTTTCGTTGAAGAAGAAATGCCGGGTGTGAAGCTGATCGAGCCGGAGGGTACTTACTTTGCCTGGCTTGATTTCAGAGGTACAGGTCTTAAAGGTGAAAAATTAGAAAATCTTGTGCTCAATAAGGCAAAACTTTGGCTGGATGGAGGTTATATCTTTGGTGAAGCCGGAGACGGCTTCCAGAGAATCGCCTATGCCTGCCCCCGGGCCACTCTTGAGGAAGGGATGAGGAGACTTAAGAAGGTCCTTGAATAAAAAGCCTGGAGGATTGATGGTTGACAGTCATTTGAGACAGGATTATACTTTCTTTTGGAAAAGCAGAACTCACAAGTTGTGAACTTACTGCTTAAATGAAATAACGGGGAGCTTGTATAACAGGCTGAGAGGAAGTTAGGAACTTCGACCCATATACCTGATGCGGATAATGCCGCCGTAGGAATCATAGAAATGCATGATTATTCGGAGACATCGCAAGGTGTCTCCGTTTTGTATTTTAGGAAAGCAACGATTTTAGATCCCTGCTTGCACGAGACTATTGCGATTGCCGTGATAATTTGTGAAGTGTATTTCTCACAGTTTATGACAATAGATTGCTCGTAAAGTATGCAGTCTATTGTTTCCGTATGAAAAGGAGAAATGAGTATGTTCGGAAATTATCTCAAAAATGTAAGAGAAAAAGTTCCCCTCATCCACAATATTACCAACTATGTAACGGTCAATGATGTGGCCAATGTTCTTCTGGCTACAGGAGGCAGTCCTATTATGGCGGATGAGCCTAAAGAGGTGGAAGATATTACCGCTATTTGCAATGGACTAAATATTAATATTGGTACTTTAAATGTCCGCACTATTGAATCCATGATCCTGGCCGGTAAGAAGAGTAATGAATTGGGTCACAAGGTCCTGTTGGACCCGGTAGGAGCCGGAGCTAGTGCTCTTCGGACAGAGACAGCCCTTAAGCTGATGGATGAAATTCGCTTCGATGTAATCAGGGGCAATATTTCCGAGATTAAGACCCTTGCTTTGGGGAACGGTACCACCAAAGGAGTGGATGCGGATGTGGCAGATGCGGTCACGGAAGAGAATCTTGATAGGACTATTGATTTTGTAAAACGATATGCCCAAAAATCCGGAAGCGTTATTGCCATTACAGGAGCTATCGATCTCATCAGCGATGGAGAAAAATGTTATGTCGTCAGAAATGGCCGACCGGAAATGGGGAAAATTACCGGTACAGGCTGTCAGCTTTCCGGTATGATGACTGCGTTCATTACTGCAAATCCAGAAGATATTTGCGGAGCGGCCGCTGCTTCTGTTTGCAATATGGGTCTGGCTGGTGAAATCGGCATGAGCTATATGCAAAAGGGAGATGGCAATGCAACTTACAGGAATCGCATCATTGATGCTATTTACAATATGACACCGGAAATGCTGGAGGATGGAGCCCGTTATG
>CAVDGK010000293.1:0-2384 GCA_963607995.1 Oscillospiraceae bacterium
GAAGATAATCATGCCGATAAAGTTTTTAATCGCGATAAAATAGCCCTTGTTATGGATCATTTTATCCCTAATAAGGATATTAAATCAGCTGAGCATTGCAAATGCGTCAGAGAATTCGCCCGTAAGTTTGATATTACACATTATTATGATGTAGGAGAAATGGGTATTGAACATGCTCTGGTTCCGGAAAAAGGTCTTATTGCCGCCGGAGATCTCTGCATCGGTGCTGATTCACATACCTGCACTTATGGTGCTCTTGGTGCTTTCTCAACAGGTGTTGGTTCTACCGATATGGCAGCCGGTATGGCTACTGGAAAAGCTTGGTTTAAGGTACCGGAAGCTATTAAGGTAAATGTTATCGGAAAAAAGAACCGTTATGTTACAGGTAAGGATCTGATTCTTTATCTTATTGGTGAAATCGGCGTCGATGGTGCTCTTTACCAGTCACTTGAATTTGTTGGTGAAGGCATTGCTGATCTTACCATGGATGATCGTTTTACTATTGCCAATATGGCAATTGAAGCAGGCGCTAAGAATGGTATCTTCCCGGTAGATAAGCTGACAAAAGAATATATGAGAGAGCATGCCGGACATGAAGGCAAGACCTATGAAGCTGACCCGGATGCAGTTTATGCTTCAGAAATAACCATTGACCTGAGTAAGCTTAAGCCTACGGTTTCATTCCCCCATCTGCCCTCTAATACTCATTCCATTGATGATTGCGGTGAGGTAGTAATTGATCAGTCTGTTATTGGATCTTGTACAAATGGACGTATCAGCGATCTGAGAGCCGCTGCCGAGATTCTTAAAGGCAGAAAGGTTAAGAAAGGGCTTCGCTGCATCGTAATCCCGGCTACACAGGCCGTTTACCTTCAGGCAATGGAAGAAGGCCTTCTTAAGATCTTTATTGAAGCCGGTGCCGTAGTTTCTACACCAACCTGTGGTCCCTGCCTTGGCGGTTATATGGGTATCCTGGCTGCCGGTGAAAGATGTATTTCCACCACAAACCGTAACTTTATCGGCCGTATGGGCGATGTTACGTCAGAAGTTTATCTGGCAAGTCCGTATGTAGCCGCTGCCAGTGCTGTAACAGGTAAAATCTCATCACCGGAGGAACTTGATTAATGGAAGCAAAAGGAAGAGTATTTAAATATGGTGACAACATCGATACTGATGTTATCATTCCGGCCCGTTATCTGAATTCCTCAGATCCGGCTGAACTTGCCACACACTGTATGGAAGATATTGACAAAACTTTTGTTCAGCGCGTGCAAAAGAACGATATTATTGTAGGCCGCAAGAATTTTGGCTGCGGATCTTCCCGTGAGCATGCGCCTATCGCTATTAAGGCTGCCGGTGTCAGCTGCGTCATTGCTGAGACCTTTGCCCGTATTTTTTATCGGAACTCCATCAATATTGGTCTTCCAATCGTTGAGTGCCCGGAAGCTTCACGGGAGATTAATGAAGGCGATGAGGTAGAAGTTAATTTTGATACAGGTGTCATCATTGACAAAACCACTGGAAAAACCTATAAGTCTCAACCCTTCCCGCCATTTATGCAGAAAATTATTGCTGCAGGCGGCCTTATGAATTATGTGAATTCCAAATAAACAGTTGAATTTTCATTGACAGAAGTTTGAGATTAGCATAACTAATTTTGAAAAATGAAAATCGGTTATTGCCATTTGAATGTTTTACTGTTATAATCTTTGCTTGTAGGCGTCGAATAAACAAACGTCTACAAGTATTTCGGGGTATGGCGTAGCTTGGTAGCGCGCACGGCTGGGGGCCGTGAGGTCGCGAGTTCAAATCTCGCTGCCCCGATTTTTAGCTTTAAAAACAAAATCTTGTTTCATTAAAGCTAAGGTGCTAATGAATGAGAAGTGATTCAGGTGCATCACTGAGTGGCAGATTCTAGCTGACGCTCACATCACAATTTTATAAAGAAAAAGCAATGACAGGGAATAGTACATGCGGCCTGGAGCACAGAGAGTTGCCGGTTGGTGTAAGGCGATGGAAGGAAAGTATGGAACTCACCCTCGAGCCTCTGTCCGAAATCAATGAGAGAGTAGACACAGACGCAGGCCCGGCGTTATGAGGGCAGGATATAAGTTGATTCCGTATCCGTAAAGTGCATGGCTTGTCCATGAAGAAGAGTGGTACCGCGCAGGACGTAAGTCTTTCGTCTCTTACAATATATGTGTAAGGAGATGGAGGGCTTTTTCTTTTTGTGATGAAAAAACAAAAGCTTTGGAATTTTTTTCAAAGCATCAGTCAGGGTATTGATAATGCCCGGGTATTTCAGAATTATGATTTAAAAAAGGAGCAGTACTATGTTTGATTACAAAAAGTACAAAAAACAGTATTTTATGCCGCCGGTAGAG
>CAVDGK010000294.1:0-2383 GCA_963607995.1 Oscillospiraceae bacterium
GAATGGCGGCGAAAAACTTACGGAACTGGGGATTGTTCTTAAAGGAAGCTTACAGGCCAGCATGGCCAACTTAGAAAAAGATCAGATCATTGAACGGTTTATGCCGGGAGAAACATTTGCAGAGGCAGCTGTATTTTCTGATCAGATTTCCCCGGTTGAAATAAAGGCCGTTGAAAACACAACAATTGTATTTCTTCCGGCATCCGCTATCTTAAACGGATATGATAATCCGGATATTGCAAAGCTTGGAATGAATCTTCTGCAGGAAACTTCAAAGAAAACACTGAAGCTCAGTATGAAAATACGCATTCTCAAAGAGAAACGTATCGGTGTTCGCCTTATGATGTATCTGAAGACATTGACACCGGATGAAAATGGCATAAGAACCCTTCCTTTTAATAAGACGGAACTGGCGCAGTTTCTGGGAGCCAATCGTAGCTCTTTAAGCCGTGAGCTGGCATCGGCTCAGGAAAAGGGCATGATAGAAATTACAGGAAAGAAAGTAAAAGTCAATCCAATGGTCTGGATGGTATTGCAGGAGGAATTAGCATGATCGACACAACAAAGAAAATGAGAGAAATTGTAAAAGAAGAGCCTCTCTTTGGAGAATTCCTGGTATCCAAAGGCTTTCCTTTTACAATTAAAAATCCCATTACTGCCTTAGTTAATTTTGATCAGGTAGCAGAGAGAAAGAAACTTGATAAGGATGCATTTTTGGCTGAATATGAAGCGTGGAAAGCAGAAAAGGAAGCTTAAAAAGAAAGGATGTATAGATGTACACATTAGGAATGGATCTTGGTGCATCCTCCGTTAAGCTGGCAGCCATTGCTGAAAAAGGTGAAGTTCTCTTGCTTTTGCACAAAACTCACAACGGAAGTCCAATTGAGAGTTTAAAAACTCTTCTGGATGATTTAGGTAAGGAATTGAAGCTATCAGACTGCAGCCGTTATCTCGTGACGGGAAGCAGCGGAGAACTTCTTAAAGAATATGATGAGGAAATTGAAGTTTTCGAAACCATTCCGGCCCTGGTTCAGGGAACGGAAATGATGATGCCGAAAGCAGCATCCCTCATTGGTATCGGCGGCCAGAATGCCTGCTTTATTACCGGTATTGGAGAAGGAAAGGTGCCTTCTTTTGCTGTAAATGAAAGCTGTGCTTCCGGAACCGGTGGTTTCTTTGAAGATCAGATGGGGCGCCTTGGCCTTAAAATAGAAGATTATTCAGCTATGACAAAAAAGGCTGGGAGCATTCCCCGCCTTTCCGGCCGCTGTGCTGTTTTTGCCAAAACAGATATCATTCACCGCCAGCAGGAAGGCGTGCCGGTAGAAGATATTCTCCTGGGACTTTGCTATGCTATGGTGCGAAGCTATAAGGCAGCTATTGTCCGTGACCTTCCCATTAAAAAGCCCATCGCTCTATCTGGTGGTGTGGTAAAGAATGAGGGCGTTATCCGGGCTTTGAAAGATGTCTTTGAACTTTCTGAAGATGAGCTTCTTTATTCAGATGATTCCCTTTATGTACAGGCTGTAGGAGCCGCCCGGGAGGCTGCACGACGCAGGGAACAAAGATTAAGTCTTGCGGGACTTCGCGATGCCTTGAATAAAGAAGGCAAAACGGATCCCATTCCATCACTTAAAGCCCTTCCCAAGGTAGAATATATTGATTATGTGCAGGCAGAAGAACCTCATTATAAAGAAGACGGCTCGCTTCATTGCTTCCTTGGTATTGATGTGGGTTCCACCAGTACGAATCTGGTTCTTCTTGATGAAGAAGAGAGACTCATTGATTATCAATATTTGAGAACCAGGGGCAATCCAAAGGCAGCTGTTCAGGAAGGCCTTGATGTTCTAAAAGAAAAATATGGCGATTCTCTGAAAATAATTCGTACCGGCGTTACCGGGTCAGGACGTACCATGATTGGTAAATGGATTGGTGCGGAAACTGTCCGTGACGAAATTACGGCTCAGGCCCGCTCCGCCGTTAAGACAGATCCGGAGGCGGATACAGTCTTTGAAATCGGTGGTCAGGATTCCAAATATATTTCCATTGAAAATGGTCGTGTCAAGGATTTCCAGATGAATAAGATCTGCGCAGCAGGAACGGGATCTTTCGTAGAAGAACAGGCTAAGAAACTGGGAATAGAACTTTCTGTTTATGGTCCTATGGCTTTGGCGGCAAAAAATCCGGTTGATCTTGGGGAAAGATGCACGGTATTTGTAGAAAGTGCCATTCATGCATCTTTAGCCCGCGGCGCCAGAAAAGAGGATGTGGCAGCCGGTTTGTGCCTTTCTGTTATTCGAAATTATCTTCATAAGGTAGTAGGAACACGGAAAGTTGGTGAGCATATCGTCCTTCAGGGGGGCGTGGCCTATAATGCTGGTAT
>CAVDGK010000295.1:0-2372 GCA_963607995.1 Oscillospiraceae bacterium
CCTGTTTAACCTTAACATGTTCTTTCGCTTCAATTGCCTGATGAAGACCATCGGAATAACGACGGCCCGGCATAATACGGCCTGTGAAGCTATCAACGATCAGTACCTGATCATCCTTAACCACATAGTCCTGATCCTTAAACATAAGGTTATGGGCTCTCAAAGCCAGATCAACGCCATGCTGGATTTCCAAATTTTCCGGATCGGAAAGGTTTTCAATGTGGAAGAACTCTTCAACTTTCTTGACACCTTCTTCTGTCAGGGTAACCAGCTTATCCTTTTCATTAACAATGAAATCTCCGGTTTCCGTGATTTCCTCACCCATAATGGCGGTCATCTTGGTCATCTCACCGGAAGCTTCACCTTTTTTCAGCTGACCGGCCAGCATATCGCAAACCTCATAGATCTTGGTGGATTTACCGCTGGATCCAGAAATAATAAGCGGGGTTCTGGCTTCATCGATCAGGATGGAGTCAACCTCATCGATAAGGGCGTAATGAAGACCTCTCTGAACGAGACGTTCTTTGTAAATAACCATGTTATCACGCAGATAATCGAAACCAAGCTCGTTATTGGTGATATAGGTAATATCGCAATTGTAAGCTTCTCTTCTCTCTTCCGGCTTCATCGGCTGAAGAACACAGCCAACCGTAAGGCCTAAGAACTCATGTACCTTGCCCATCTGCTCAGCGTCACGCTGTGCCAGATAGTCGTTTACGGTAACGACATGAACGCCCTTACCTTCCAGAGCATTTAAGTAAGATGGCAATGTAGCCACAAGTGTCTTACCTTCACCGGTTTTCATTTCAGCAATACGGCCCTGGTGGAGAATGATACCGCCCATGATCTGTACCGGGAAATGCTCCATGCCAAGGACTCTCTTTGCTGCTTCACGGACAACGGCATAAGCTTCTACCAGAATGTCATCCAGTGTTTCGCCCTTTGCCAGTCTTTCTTTAAATTCAGTTGTCTTTGCTTTTAATTCTTCGTCGGATAATTTCTGCATTTCCGGGCGAAGAGCTTCAATCTTGGAAACAGTGCCCTTGATTCTTTTGATCTCGTGATCACTGTGTGTTCCGAATATTTTTTCTGCTAAACCCATAAAACTAACCTTTCTTTTTGCTGAACAGTCAATAAAGTCAGCCGTAGACATTCTAACACAGCAACTATGGCTAAACAATGAAAGTTTTTCTAAAGTGGCGAAAACAAGGCCTTATAACTTCTTTTTTCATCCGTATTATATTCCGGATAATAACAGCTCTCTTTACTTCCTACAGAAAAAAAGGGAGGCTAAAAGCCTCCCAAAAATCATAAACTCTACTCTTTACTTTTCCGGTTCGATCAAACCGAATGTGCCGCCTTTTCTCTTGTAAACCACATTAACGTCACCTGTTTCTGCATTGCAGAATACATAGAAGTTATGCTCTAACAGTTCCATCTGAACACAAGCATCTTCCGGATACATAGGTTTAATGTCGAAATGTTTCACACGGCTGATGACAACTTCTTCATTTTCCATGGCGAAATCATTGTCGATAAAGGACTGCTGAAAATCACTGTTGTCCTTATTTTTGCTGACCAGCTTTGTTTTGTACTTTCTGATCTGACGTTCGATAACCTCTTCTACCAGATCAATGGATACATACATGTCATTGCTGACCTGTTCAGAACGAATGATCTTGCCCTTAACCGGAATTGTCACCTCGATCTTCTGTCTGTCTTTTTCAACTGACAGTGTGACATTAACCAACGTGTCCTGCGTAAAATATTTTTCCAGTTTGCTCAGCTTGCTCTCAACTGCCGAACGCATGCCCTCCGTTACATCAAGATTTTTTCCACTGATAACAAATTTCATAGTCGATACCTACCTTTCTTTTGCCATCCATGTAAGACAGCAAGGGTTTTTATCGGCAGGCAGAAAGGACTTCATGATAATCCATCCCGCCGCCAAACAGAGAGAGTGCCGATCCAATCGTGATATCAAGACTGCCCTCTGTTTTTTTCTTTATTTCTTTAATATCTTCAAAACTGCCGATACCGCCTGCGTAAGTAATAGGGAAATCCCCCATTTCCTTCAGCATTTCAATAAGTCCCCATGCCGGTCCCTTTCCCAGACCTTCTGAATCAATACCGTGAATCAAAAATTCATCACAGTCATGACTTAACTTATCCAGAAGTTCCAAATCTAAGGGCGTATCGGTCTTTTTCTGCCACCGGTCCGTCATAATATAATAGTCATCATCAAAACGCCGACAGCTTAAATCCAGTACCAGATGCTCTTTGCCAATGGCTCTCTTCATCTTTTCAATATTTTCATAGGCAATGTGGCCATCTGAAAAAACATAAGACGTTACAATGACGTGGCTGGCACC
>CAVDGK010000296.1:0-2356 GCA_963607995.1 Oscillospiraceae bacterium
AAAATTTATCAATTAGGTAACCTTCCAAAGCAATAGAAATGCTGTTGCCAGTAGCTGGTCTCGATGGACGCATACTGGATCGGATTTCCGCAATGGATCATCATTCCGTTGCCCACATAAATGCCTACATGGGATGCACCTGCCGTATCATAGGTTCCCTGAAAGAAGATCAAATCTCCCGGTTTTGCCTGATCCGGCGATACATAGGTACAGCTGGTCCTCAGGCCCTCGGCCGTCAGCCTTCCCACATTCCAACCATTTCCGCAGTTATTGATAACCCAGGAAACAAATCCCGAGCAGTCAAAGCTGGTGGATGGTGAAGCGCCGCCCCATACGTAAGGATAGCCAAGATATTTCTCTGCCTCCGTGATCATATTTTTGAAACGGGCATCGCTTAGTGCCTCTGCCGGAATGGAATAAGACATGCCGTCCGTTGTATAGCCGGAAATGGTGGTCTTGTCCCAGAGATAATCCCTGTTGCCATAGGCAGCATTTAAAATGTTGTACCAGTTAATGGCATCATCTTCGCTGAGCCTTGTCCTGGCCACCGCATCAAATCCGCCATTTGTCATGGTGGTATTGAGCACTGTCACGGTTCTTGTGGTGGTAACTTCCACCTCCTGGGTGCCATTGTCATCTGCAAGATAAGCCTCCCAGGTCTGATGACCGTGGGCACTGGCCGCTGAATGGCTGTCATAATAGACATCAAAATCCACACCATACCGGGCAAAATTTCCGGTATCTTCAACGGTATATTCCACGCCGTTCATAATGACCTTGGTTCCCATTGGAACTGTTGGATTGCTGGCATCTACGGCAATAGTATGGCTTGCTGTCGGGTAAGCTCCCGAAGCAGTTGCCCCACCTGCCCATCTGCCGCAGCAAATGGAACAGTTGCAATAGCCGCTTGTTACCACCTGTCCCAAGGATTCGCCAACTTTCACCGTCTTGGTCTCGGTAATGGTCTCCGTGCCTCCGTCAATAGTGATGCCATACTGAGCCTTAAATAATGCCTTCAGTTCCTTTTGCACTTTGGCATCCGATGCCTTGAAATTGCCAAACTTTACCGTCAGATAGGAAGCCAGTTGATAAGGATTGTGGGAAATCTCATCCACCTGATAGCGGTACTCGTCATATCCCGGATAACGACTTTCAATGCTATCGATCTGCCTCTGCAAGGTTTCTTCCATCTCACAGTAAGCTTCCTCGGCAGCCTTCAACTCATCATCCGAAGCCAAGTAAGTGGACTGCATAACCGTCGTATTCACTCCGGTAAACATAGCTGCCATTGAATTGATACTGCCTGCCAGCATGACAACGAAAAGCAGAGCCGCCAGCAAAACTGCAATGACACCTTTATGATTTTTGATGATATTGACAGCTGTATTTTTAATGCGCTCTGCAAAGGTAAGTGTTCCCTCTGCCGCCTTTCCTCCGGCTGCTTCTGCCTTTCTTTTTGAGCGAAAAATAGAGGCATACCTTTTATTTCTGGCATGCCTCCTGGCTTCTTTTTCGCTATTCTTTTTTGCTGCTTCTCTGGCCGCATCCTTTGCAGACTTTCCTGCCGCTTCACTTTCCATAGCAGATTCAAAGCGCAGTCTTGATGCTTTCGCCTCTGCAGCCTGTTCCAGCTTATCGGCTCTCTTTGATTTCTCAGAAGAATGCTTTCGCTTACTGCTCCGCTCCGACAGCTTGTGTGCTGTGGCAGATGCTGCAACTTCGGACCCGCTTACCACATCCTCACTAAGATCCGACTCCTTCTGATTGCCATCCTCGAAAGCTAATTTTATTGCATTTTGGCCGGAAATTGCTCCCTGCTTTACTGCATGACCTGCCGCACCAACTGCCGTACTAGCTGCTTTGCCTGCTGTTCCTGTCATGCTGCTAAACCGGCCTCCAAGATTTGTGCCCTTTGAATTTTCTTCAAAGTTCAACCTGGAAGTTTTTTTATTTCTTTGCTTCTGATTTTGTTTCTGCCTCTGCTTTTGACTTTGGGATTTTTCTTCTGCAGATTGAGCATGCTCAGATGCTGCATTAGTTTGTGCTTGAGCTCCTGTACTCTCCTGTTCATGCTGGAGTCTTCCCTGATTCTCCTTCTGATATTTCAGAGTCATTCGCTTTTTCTGCTGATGACGTCTGCTGTCAGAATCCACATTTTCAGAGCGGACTGACCGGTCAGATAGTCTGTGACTGGTAGAACGCGGGGATGACCTGTTGCCATAGGAATCGTTAGATGCTGCCTCTTTCAGGTTCCAGTGATCAGATGACTGATTATGAATCTGCTCTGACAGGTTATTTTCTGAAAAAGTACTGCCTGTCGGATCTGATGCATGGTCACTATTGACTTCGCTATTAC
>CAVDGK010000297.1:0-2349 GCA_963607995.1 Oscillospiraceae bacterium
CGCTGCTCGACGAGCGGAGCGGGAGCGTGTCTTGCCGTGCAGGAGTGCTAAGGCCAGCTCGTACGTGTCAAAAAACTATACTTTTTTCACTCCAATATTCCGAAGTTTCTCCCGCAGAGGCAAAACCGCTGAAGGCGGAACCGATATTTCATCAATGCCGATCTCAAGAAAATACGGCAGAAGACTCATATCCGATGCAATTTCCCCACAGATTCCAACGGGAATCCCATGCCTTTTGGCAGCCTCTGCCGCTAACTTTACCGCTTTAAGAACAGCCGGATGATAAGGATTATAATATTCCCCCATATCCGTTCTCTCCCGGTCACAAGCCAGGATAAACTGAGTCAGATCGTTGGTTCCCAGAGAAAAGAAATCCACCTCTTCCGCCATTTCATCGGCCATTAAAATAGCCGATGGTGTCTCTACCATAATGCCGATCTTCACGTCCTCTTTAAAAGGAACCGATTCTGCCAAAAGAGCCTCCTTAGCCTCCCGGCACAGCCCCTTGGCTCGACGGATTTCCTCTACATCCGTTACCATCGGAAACATGATGGAAACATTTCCATAAACCGAAGCCCGGTAGATCGCTTTCAGCTGATTTTTAAAAAGCTCCGGTTCAATAAGACTGAGACGTATGGAGCGGAGTCCCATAGCCGGATTAATCTCGTGATCCATGCCTACATCCGCTACCTTTTTGTCTGATCCCGCATCAATGGTCCGGATAATAACCATTTTCCCCTTCATGGCCTCTATCACATCCCGATAAGCTTCAAACTGCACATCTTCCGAGGGCCAGCTGCCATTTCCATTAAGAAGAAACTCCGACCTGAAAAGGCCGATGCCATGACCGTCATTTGCCAGTACTTCCGCCACATCCTCCGGTCCGCTGATATTGCAGAAGATATTCATTCGCCGGCCATCCCGGGTCTCATCTGCTTTTCCTTTATAATAACGAAAATGTTTGTCTATCGACTTTTGAGCCCGAATTCTTGCCTTAAGAAGGTGCTGCGCCTGGTCATCAGCCTCAATGATCACCTGACCTGCATCCCCGTCCACAAATGCCATTGTGCCGGAAAGTGTTTCATCCGGACTTATCTCCAGCTGACAAATCGCCGGCAGACCCATGGTATTCATCATGATAGAGGCATGAGAATAGGGTGAACCACCCCTCAAAACCACTGCCTGAATGTGTTCCCGGTCAAGATGGGCAATCTCCGATGCAGAAAGATCATCCGCTATGAGAATAACCGGCTCATCATAACTCCGACCGCTTTCATCCTCTGGATAAACCCCAAATCCTCGAAGGAGCCGCCAGGTAACGTCCATAATATCCGCACTTCTCTCCCGAATATAAACATCATCAAGAGAGGCAAAACGATCAGCATATTGCCTGCCTGCCAGATAAACAGCATATTCTGCATTGCAATTATCTTCATTAAGAATATTCTGAATCTTTTCACGAAAGCCATTATCCTTAAGGATAAGAATATAAGCTCCAAAAAGTCCGGCAGAATCCGGATCCGTTTCTTCATATTTACGGACAAGACTCTCCAAATGTGCCATGGCCGTTTTGGAAGCTTCTTCCACTCTTTGCCACTCTTCCTTAGGACCTATGCCGTCCTGGCGGAAAATAGCATCTTCCGAAGGTCTGTTAAAGACAAGCCTCCCTTCCACCACGCCACTGGAAATCCCTGTTCCCTGTATTATCTTCATAACAATCTCCCAACTTTTTGAAAGAGCTTGTCTTCTATTTCACCTTTTACGACAGGGGCCGGCTATTTGTTCACAACCCACCCGTCTATCCGGCTTTATCCCACCAGTTCACTGGTATATTTCCGAATGGCAAAGGCTCCATAGATTACCACAATCAGTTCGGTAATGGGCATGGCAAACCAGATGGAATCTGCCCCGGCCATTACCGGCAGAAGCAGGATCAGAATGCCGCTTACCACAAGGCCTCTTGCCACCGAAACGATGAAAGCCGCCTTTGGTTTCATGATAGCCTGAAAATAATAGGTTGAAAAGATATTAAATGGCAGCAGAATGAAGGAAATAGCGTAAGTCCTTATAATAGCCGGAGCCATTTCAAGTATCTCTTTTGTCGGTGTCATAAAGATATAAATATAAAGATTGGGACAGATGAGACTAAGGGCTGTCCAGAAAAGGGCAAAGAAAGCCGATGCCCACAAAGCCAGATGCAATGTTTCCCGAATGCGGCTTCCCTTCCCCGCACCGAAGTTTGTGGAAATAATGGGCTGGGCCGCCTGCCCTACGCTATAAGCACAGCACTGGGCAAAAGTACTGACGTTAATAATGGGGCCATAGACAGAAAGAGCATCTGTATTTAAG
>CAVDGK010000298.1:0-2307 GCA_963607995.1 Oscillospiraceae bacterium
ATCCTGAATCTCTTCCTCTACAGCTACCGGTCTTGTGATTCTGTGAACACGTTTTTTGAAGAAGCTTTCCGGATAATCATAAGACTCACCCTCAACATCCTGAGGAAGTCCAATAGCAACTGCACCTGTCTCAGCCGGATCTGTCAACACGCGCATAGCGTTTACCATAGCAGACATCAACTGCTCTGGTCTTGAAATACGATCCCAATATTTAACAACTGGTTTGAATGCATCATTTGTTGTTGTTGCAAGACTGTTGCTCTGCTCAAGCTGCTGAAGAACAGGGTCTGGCTGACGTGATGCATAAGTATCTGCCGGGAATACCAGAAGCGGAATATTATTAACTGTAGCTGTAGCACATGCAACAACCATGTTTGCTGCACCAGGTCCTACTGAAGATGCACAAGGAATAATCTTCTTTCTATCGCTCTGCTTTGCATAAGCAATTGCAGCATGACACATACCCTGCTCATTACGGCCCTGCATAACTTTAATGCCGCCCTGATTAGAATCAAGAGCCTCACCAAGACCTACTGCAATACCATGGCCAAAGATGGTAAAGAATGCTTCTACAAATTTAGTCTCTTCTCCATCCATGGATACATACTGATTGTCAAGGAAACGAACAATTGCCTGAGCAACGGTCATTCTTGTTGTTTTTTCCATTTGAATGAATCCTCCTATTCTGTTTTGGCGAAATATCTTTTAAACAATTAATAATTTTCATTCGCCATCACTTGCGTGCCTTTTAAGTCACGCAAACATCACTATTTTTATGGGTTTATTTTAACACCTCAACCTTTTATAGGCAAGGCTTTTTTGTTGATTTTTCCCTTTATTCTTCAAATTTACGTTATAGAAATTAATTCTTATACAACCGCTTCATTTCAAAGCACGCATTGGCACGCTTTTGATGTGCCATATTACATATTATATTTTGTGATAATCCGGATATCTGTTAGCATAAGCTCCGGTTTCAGCTCATGGCCATGAAAGAAATGCTCATATAGCAAACGAACAGCCCGATAGCCCTGCATATAACATTCTTGATCAATCAAAAAATCAATTGCATCTGTCTTTAATGCTTCTAAATTTTCCGGAGTGCTATCATATACAATTACATAGGGGCGTTTTTGGGGTTTTAATTGGTCAAAAGCATCGACAACACCACTTTGTCCCATGCATGCAACAAAAATCCCCGCCAAATCAGGTTCCCGCTCCATCGTACTAAGGATAATCTGTTCCACCTCTGCCGCATCTCCGGAGCTCCCTTGAACTCCCAGCAACTCCAATGTTGGAAAAGAATGTTTTATTTCTTCTATAAATCCCTCAACCCTGTGACTGTTTACACTATTTGTAAAGGATCCAGTGATAATGAGAATCTTGCCTTCTCCTCTGGTCAACATTCCCATAAGTCCCGCTGCCGTATATCCACTCTTTCGATTATCCAGCCCAACAAAACAATCTCTCTTAGTTCCCACGATGTCCGTATTAAAGGTTAAAATTGGAATCTTCATCTCCTCAGCTAAGCGATTCAAACGGCTCCTTACCTTATCGCAATCTACCGGCATAATAGCCAAAGCATTAATTCCTTCATTTTCTAACTGATCAATGGCCTGTAATTGCTCATCTTCATCTACAGAGTCAATATCTTTTTCAAGAATTTCCACGCCTCGATCGCTTAATTCCCTTCGCACCTCATCCAAACCTCGGTGAACCTCCAACATAAAGGTGGAATTCGTCATCTGTGTAATCACACCGATTTTAATATTGCCCGAAGCTCCAGGAAGCACTCTTCCTCTTTTTCCTGGATGATAATCTAATTCCTCCGCAATTTTCCATATTTTCTCTGCAACTTCCGGTTTTACTCTGCCCCGTTTATTTAATGCTCTATCTACAGTACCACGGGATACACCGGCCAATGCTGCTATCTGTCTAATCGTCCCGGCCATATTAAATTCCCTCACTCATTTTCTCTAAATCATCATGGCTATTCGTATAAATACATTTGATTTTTTTCTTTATCGAAATTAGATATATCTATCCAGTGATATCCCGGGTCAATAACAGCATCATTATCTTTGCCTAAAATAGATCGAGCCACCGAAATAATCGTTGCATATCCCATACCATAGGGATTCTGACCTATAAAACCGTCTTCCAGGCCATCACGAACTGCCTGAATTTGTTTTGATCCCGTATCAAAGCCAATAAATGCAGGTCTGTTTCCCTCGTAATTCTCCAGCACATCCAACACATCCTCAGCTGCAATCTCATTTGTAGCGAATATGCCTGTAATATCCGGAT
>CAVDGK010000299.1:0-2286 GCA_963607995.1 Oscillospiraceae bacterium
GACTGGTTAATCCTCATGAAGTTTATGTGGATCTTTCAGATAAACTCTACAAGATTAAGACAGAACTTCTGGAAGAAATGGCCGGAGAGTAAAGGCTTTATAAATGCTCAAAGGCACGTAGTGCTGCTTTTATATGAGTCAGCAGCGGAGCGGATTGCGAATATCCGTGAATGTTAAGAATTGAATAAAAACAAGGAATGCGCTGAGAGGCCGCGCTGTCGCGCAACTGTGATGTCGTCTAAAGCGAATAAGTCAGATACTTGGTTCGGTAAAGTCCCTCGCAGGAAAAGACTCCGTATGTTAAGAAGGAAAGTTGACAGATCCGAACCGAAAGGTTCGGATCTGTTTTGTTTCTTTATAGGAAATTTCTGTCAAGGATTGACCTTTGATACGTTTTACAAAGGATGTTTTCAAACACGAAGAGAGGATTAAAAATTGAATAAGAATAAAATAGCACGTCTTATCGGCATTGTGCTGGCAATCGTCTTATTTTTCGGATGCCTCTTTTCGGTGAAAAATGTTTCACAGGTCGAGCCTCCGGCAGTTAAGACAGAAGAAACTCAGACATTGCAGGCCGAAACCCTGTCCACCGGTCGGGGAAGTTCCTCAGATTCGGATGAAGAGACGGATGAAGCGGATAATGAGTCGGAATCCGATGATGGAGAGGAGTCGAAAGACACAGACAACGACGATACGGAAGAATCCGAAGAATCAGATCAGGAACAATCCAAAGAGGAATCGGCGGAGGAGTCTTCGGAAGAATCCACGGAGACTGAGGCGGAAGATTCATCAGAAGAGTCAGCCTCAGAAAATACAGCTCCTTCGGAAGAAAGCGGCAATTCAGGGGATGACGGAAATGCTGACACCGGGGATAAGAAGGGCTCTTCCTCAGGAGATGGGGGCGATGCCTCGGACAAATCCGGGGATACTACAGGCGGCAATGCCGGTGATGATAAAGGAGATGAGCCGACAGACGGGCCTTCTATCATTACCGATCTTGATCAATATACGGAAAATCCGGTAACTCCTTCACAGCTGACGAATGATACTTTATCTTTCATGGCGAAGGCTACAGGTGGAAGCAATCTTTCCCTTGAAGTGCGTTACCGCCATGCAAGTGATAAGGGGAATGGCAAAAGGCTCTACGTTAGCGGTACTGATTCTTACCAGAGTCAGCTGAAATTTGGCCACAATTATTTTACTCTGATTCTGCGTCAGGACGGAAAAAAACTTAAATCCGTTACCTATGACGTTGAATATCGTCAGACGGCGGATGAAAATAATCCAAGCTCCGGCACTTATCCTCCGGAGATTACCATGATTTCTCCGGAAGAGAGCCGGTGGCCATTTACAACCAGCAACCGGAACTTTGAATTTAAGCTCTCTGTTAAGGATATCCAAACCCAAAAGAGTCTGACAAAGGATAATATTTCCGTCACGGTGACGGATTCCCATGGCAATGAACTGCTGGTGAATGTCCATGGCCAGTCCTACGAACTCTATCTGGAAAGGCCCAATGTAGGCGATGTGAATGTTTACACTGTCAAAGTGACAGCCTGGGATGAAGATGGATGTTCCGCCAGCTTTAAGTCCTACACCCTGACTTATAATGCAGTGGACAGCGGTAATGTCATCGGAAAGGCCACCGTGGTTCTGGATGCTACAACGGTAGGTATGGGCGTACTGGACATTTTCTCTGATGTAGAAATAAAGCAGGATGAAAATATTGCAGAAGTGGTATCCAACCTGCTGACTGAAAATGGCTATGTGGTGGATCATGGCGGTTCAACTGGCGTAGGCTTTTACCTGCGGGGGTTGGAAAGCGGCTCCATCAATACCGGCACCGTGCCAAGCCATCTTTGGGAAATGATCCAGAGAGATAATGTGGGCCTGACGGATCAGGGAAGTTCCGACAGACTTTCTGAATTTAATTACACAAGAGGATCCGGATGGATGTACTCCATTAACGGTTCTGTTTATGAAGATAAAGGTATGTCCGAGCGGTATCTACAGGACGGCGATACCCTCTATATTCGTTTCACCCTTGCCTGGGGCAAAGATATTGGAGGTTATGGTTCCACAGGCGAAACTCAGGGCGTATTTTCTTCCTATTGTTATCAGTATGTCGATGGGGAAGAGATTTTCATGGGGCATGGCGAAATGAAGGAAGTAGAGCGGGTCGAAGCTACGGAAAGTACAGACGGCTACATTATCCGGGAATGTGAGCGGTGCGGTGAGCAGGAAAGGGAAGAAATTCCACGTCTTGAACCTACCGATACACCAGAG
>CAVDGK010000300.1:0-2285 GCA_963607995.1 Oscillospiraceae bacterium
CTGTAAGATGCAATACTGTTTTTCAAAGCCTGATTAAAACGGTAATCGCCCTTCTTCCCCCATTTTTCCAGAACTTCTTCCAAAGTCCCCCGACGCATTCTTTTCTGTCCCATAAATAAAGAATAAAATGACAAAAGAAGAATTGCTGCAATAACGATAAAAAATGCCAAAAGGGCTCGATTCATAAAAATACAATCCTTTCACTTTATACTTATCAGACGGTGATTCAATCCACGCATTCGTTTAAATGATAAATCCTCTCTCTCTCATCTGCAAGAAATGTTTTAAACTAAAATCGAATTTTGATGTTACAACAGAACTATTTTCTGCTCTCCATAAACCTTTTTTCAGCTCTAATACATAATTTTTTATTTCCCGTTAAGTTATTCATGTAACTTTTTCTTAATACAAGTGTTCTTATATTGTCATGTTTAAATGTTATGATTATGCTTTAAAAAAGGAGGTTATCATGCAGGAAACGATTACCCTGAATAACGGAATCAATATGCCTCGTCTGGGTCTTGGCGTTTATAAAGCCACTTCCGACGGTGAGGTTCAAAATGCTATCAAAGATGCCGTATCCATTGGCTATCGACTGATTGACACCGCTTCTTTCTACAAAAATGAAGAAGGCGTTGGTGAAGGCATCCGGAAATGCGGTATTCCGCGAAAAGAACTTTTTGTTACCACCAAAGTGTGGAATAATGCCCAGCGTCTTGGTGATGTTGAAAATGCTTTCAATCGTTCACTGGACCGTCTTGGACTGGACTATATTGACCTCTATATGGTCCACTGGCCGGTTCCCGGTTGTTCCATCGAAACATGGAAGGTCATGGAAAACATTTACCGTTCCGGCAGAGCCCGTGCCATCGGTGTTGCCAATTATAACGAAATTCAGCTGACTGAACTTATGGAACATTGTGATATCGTTCCCGCTGTCAACCAGATTGAATATCATCCGCTTTGCAATCCGGAAGGACTTCGTCATTTCTGTCAGACAAGCGGTATCGTGGTTCAGGCCTATGCACCTCTTGCCCGTGGAGCTTATTTAGATCGTCAGATCATTAAAAATTTGGCTGAAAAATACAACCGTTCTTCTTCCCAAATCGGTCTTCGCTGGCTTCTTCAGAAAGGCATCTGCCCTATTCCAAAATCTGTTCATACAGAGCGCATACTTAGTAACTCTCAAATCTTCGATTTCGAGCTTGATGAGGCCGAAATGGAAACACTGGATCAGCTCAATGAAAATTATCACGCTTCCAGCGTGCCCGAAGACCTTCGTTAACTCATTTTAAAACAATATTAAAGACCGGACAGCCAAAAGCTTCCGGTCTTATTTCTTTTGTCAAGCAGGTATTCGCAATCCACTTCGCTACTTGCTCATATAAAAGCTGCACTACGTGCACTTGCACTTTTATAAATTTCTTCAAACTATCACATATATCATTTTCGTAGGAAATATCATGTTTCCCAACTGTCATCTATGATTTCCGATTTACGATTTCGCATCATCAAATCTTCAACAGCCTCTTTTGGGTCTTTATTATCAAAAAGTACGGCATTGACTTCTGTAATAATAGGCATCTCCACATCATATTTCTTCGACAGGTGATAAGCTGCTTTTGTTGAATAAACGCCTTCCACAACCTGCTTCACCATCTCCATGGCTTCCTTTGTGGAGTGCCCCTGTCCAATATAGTAACCGGCCATGCGGTTACGACTGTGAATGGATGTACAGGTTACAATAAGATCTCCAATTCCTGACAAACCGCTGAGAGTTTCTACCTGAGCTCCCATTTTAAGTGCCAGGCGAGCAATTTCGTGAATACCTCTTGTGATCAAGGCAGCTTTACAGTTATCACCATATTCCAGTCCGTCCACTACACCGGCTGCCAAAGCAATAACATTTTTTAATGAACCGCCAAGTTCAACACCTATAAGATCCGAGCTTGTGTAAACACGGAAGACACGGCTCATAAAAATATTCTGAACTTTCTCTGCTACAGCTCTAACCGGACTTGCGCATACAACTGTCGTCGGCATCTGTCGTACAACCTCTTCAGCATGAGAAGGACCGGACAAGGCGCATACTTCTGCATCCTTGATTTCATCCTTTATTACATCCGTCAGTGTAAAATAAGTCTCATCTTCAATGCCCTTGGAAACAGATACAATAATCTGACCCTGTCGATAAAAAGATGCCATTTTTTTGGCTGTTGCCCGGACGAATGGCGACGGAACTGCCAGCACCAATACTTCCTTATCTTTCATAACCTCTTCAAGGT
>CAVDGK010000301.1:0-2280 GCA_963607995.1 Oscillospiraceae bacterium
GTATTAGCAGTTCCCATTGATGGACATGCACCAAAGGATGGACATACGCATTCTTCCATATCGAATAATTCTTCTTCTGATGCCCCTGAAAATCTTGCTGCATCCAGGTCTGCTTCTACAACTGTCTTTCCACAGTGATTACCTGCCTGCATAGATCCTCCGGTTACTACCATTGCCGGAATATCCAGACGGCATGCTGCCAGATAACATCCTGCAATAATCAGGTCACAAGATGTGTTATACCCCCATAAGTGGAGGTATGTTTGTTCATACATGAAATTTTCGCCCGATTTTGGGCAAGATGTTCAAATTTTGATAAGTATTTTGTTGATTATGTCGAAAATCAGGCCTTTTTCTTGGTTTTTGACTTCTCATTCCTCCCCCAGGTATAAACCTTAGGGAGTTCCTTTTCGATCTTCGACATAGGCTTTAAATTGAAATGAATTTCTATTGTTCGCTTTCTTTCTCTGGATCTTATGATGTTGGGATCCACTTCTTCGTGAACGTAAATGACTTTGATCAGACGGTTTAACATCTCTCTGTCCAGCTCTGTGACATTCTCATATTCACGGATCATATCCAGCCAGGCTCTCGTATCATAACTTCTCATAGGTGAAGCTCCTATGGCCTGTTTCGCTTCTTCTACCCGAAGCTTCAGATCCTCCTGCTCTCGCTGAGTCTTATTCATCATGGTATTGAAGTTGCTTTCTGAGATACGCTCTGCAATCATATCCTCGTAAAGCTTGAGCATGATTTTCTCCAGGGCGGCAATACGCTCTTCATCCTTAGCAATCTGCTTGGCCAGTTCTTCCTGCTCTTTCTCCTTGTCTGCCTCATAGACATTGTTGAGACGTTTGATCACCAGCTCCTCATCCTTCAAGGCTAATTTCGCCAGGGATCTGATCTCCTTTAATACGATCTGGTTAAGCTCTTCCTCATCAATACGATGCTGAGAACAATGCCTGGATCCTACTTTGTTGTAAGTATGACAACAATAAATCGGCTTGGGATTTTGCACATGAGAAGTCATCCTTGCAGTTAAAGAAGCTCCGCACTCTCCACATTTGATCAAGCCCTGGAAAATACTTGGCTTTCCCTCGACAGTTCTCTTTCTGGACTTCACCTTGTACTGAACCAGATCGAAGGTCTCTCGATCAATGATAGGATCATGCATATTTTCCACCCAGATCCACTCATCCTCCGGCTTGGCTGCAATCACGCCCAGCTTGAACTTATAATCAAACTTCTGTGAAGCGATCACACCGATGTAGACAGGATTTTTCAGGATATCCTGGATCACGCCACAATCCCACATATATTTGCCATTTTCCGGGTCCTTTAGCTCCCATTTTGTGAAGGTATCACGAAGGCCCTTCTGTCTGTTCCACCAGGTTGGTGTTGGTACCTTATTCAGCTCCAGCTGTGTCCGGATGTACTGCGGGCCTCTTCCATCAGCTGCATAGGCAAATATCTGCTTCACGATGGATGCAGTCTCCGGATCAATGATCAAATGATTCTTATCTTCCGGATCCTTCATATATCCCAATGGTGCCAGGCAGCCGGTAAACTTCCCAAGCTTTGCCTTGTGTGCATAGCTGGAATGAACTTTCTTTGAAATATCACGACTGTACATCTCATTGATAATATTTTTGAAGGAAGCAATCTCATTTTCCCCTTGAACCGTATCCACGTTGTCATTCATGGCCACAAATCGGATACCATGCTTCGGAAAATAATCTTCCACCATCTGACTGGTCTGCACATGGTTACGTCCCAGACGGCTTAAGTCCTTGACCACAACCATATTGACCAGACCATCATCACAGGCCTTTAATAGCTTCTGAAAATCCGGGCGATCCTGATTCAGACCGGTATAGCCATCATCTGCAAAGACAGCTACAACCTCCCAGCCATTTCTTTGGCAGAAATCCAGAAGCATTCCCTTCTGGTTCTCCACGCTGGCACTTTCGCCTAATGCCTCATCCTCCTTTGAAAGTCGGCAGTAGATAGCAGCACGATAAAAGCTACTATCTAAGTTCTTTGATAACGATCTTCTTGCTTTTCTACTCATTGTCTCGCCTCCGTTACTCCAGACGAATCAAGACAATTCGCACTTTTATTATATATCACGTTATCGTGATTATCAATAGTATTCTTCTCTTTATGGGCTGAGATTTTATCAGCAATCAGAGAAACGAAGAGATCTGTCGCATCCAGCTCCCCGTCAAAAAATGTTTTTACTGTAATTGAATTTTTCTCTATAGGCATAAATTTCCTTTC
>CAVDGK010000302.1:0-2261 GCA_963607995.1 Oscillospiraceae bacterium
GGTGAAGGACGTGGTCGTTCACCATGAAACTTTGAAAAATGAGATGGTGGTGCCTTTAAAAGATGGCAAGGCCTATGTGCCGGTATATTCTGACGACTCCGTGATCCTTTTCCAGGATGAAGTGGGTCGCCGTTTTGCTGCGGGTATTTCCTATAGCCGGCGGAAACTTATGGAAACGGAGAGACTGACACAGGACTGCCTGAGAGAAGATGTGGAAGAGACCGGATTCTTGCTTCGTATTTGCGGTCATTTCCCGGATATTACTTTTGAAAATTTAAATGCCTGCCGTGCATTTGCCGGTAATGAAGCTTTCACAAAAGATGCACGGTTGAAAATGAATCGCCGTCTCCTTGATTTTTATAAGCTTTATGCAGGGGATGAACGCTTAACAGGCATTCTTCTTCAGCTGGATGAAGAGAATTTTGCAAAGGAAGATCGAAAGGATTTGGCGGAGATCTTTGTTTACGCCGGTCTCTTTGACCGGGCCTATGATATGATCCTGAAGTATGGCACCGAGGGAGTGGGCATTTCCTACCTGGTACGGCTTGTCAGCCACAGGATTGCGGCCATAAATGGCGAAGAAGATCCGAATCTTCTGTCCCTTGTGTGGCTGGTCTATCGGCAGAATAAATACAATGACCGGATTCTTAAATATCTGGCAACTTACCTTAATGCTTCTCTTGAGACTATGATGGATTTAAGAGAGCATGTCAGTGCCTTCTATATGGAAAGCTATGGTTTGGATGAGCGGATTCTGATGCAGGCCATGTTTGTCCGTCAGCACTTAAAGGATGGCGGCAAGCTTCTTCAATCCTATCGACGGGAAGGCGGCAAGACTAAGGTAAGCCGGGCCTATGTTATCTTTGAAGCCAATGAATGTCTTTTAAATGAGAATCCTCTGGATGATTATTTAGCCGCTCTTATTATCAGGGCTTATGAGGAAAAGGCAGACATGCCGCTGGTGTGCAAGCTCTCTCTCCTTTCCTGGTATGGGGATAAGGAAAATTATAGCGACGAAGATGAGACTAACATCGAAGATCTGCTTGAAGAAATGACCAGAAGAGGCATCCGGTTTGAATTCTTCAGAAAGCTTCCACGGGAGCTTCTTGCAGGATGCAGCGTGCTGGATCGGGTCTTTGTGGAACAAAAAGCCCAGCCGGATGATTATGTGGTGCTTCATTACCAGCTGAGCCGGGACGGCCGCGTTACCCGAAAGTGGAGCAGCGAGCCCATGATGGCTGTTTACCGCGGTATTTATTCAAGAGAATTTATTCTTTTCTATGGAGAAACCTTAAACTATTACATTACCATCGAGCGGGGTGGTGAGGTAAGGAAGCTGCCGGAAATGACCCTTTCCCAGAAGGATGTGGATATATCGGGACAAAGCCGCTATCAGCTTATCAACCAGATGCTGAAGGCCCATGCTGAGGGCAGTGAAGCAGAACTTAACGAAAAAATAAGTGAATACAACCGCCGGATCCATCAGGCGGAGGTGCTCTTTACAATTGATGAAAATGATGACAGAGGGGAGGGCTTAGCGTGAACGAGGTTCACAATATTCTAATCGGATTCGAATTGAATAATGAAGGCTCCCAGCTCTGCTATTATGACCGGAAGACGGCAGAACCGGTGTCCGTACCTTCTAAAGTGGGAACGAATATGTTCATTTTTCCAACTCTGTTGTGCAAGATGGCAGGGAAGGATGAATGGCATTTTGGCATTGAAGCTGATTATTTCGGTCGGCAGAGCGATGGCATTCTTATTGAAGGACTCTGTGATCTTTTAAAAAGTTCAGATTCTCTTGTGGTGGATGGCTGTGAGATGCATCCGGGGGAACTTCTGGCTATTTATATTCGTCTTGCCCTTTCTCTGACAGGAGTTCGGAATCTTCTGAGAAATATAGGCTTTCTGACCTTAACAACGGAGAGCCTGGATCGCATTTTCGTTGAAAATGTGCGGGAGGCTTTTGAAATTCTGGGACTTTCCAGAGATCAGTACGCGGTACAGGATCAGATGGAAAGTGGGTTTAATTATATTTATTCCCAGAAAAAAGAGATTACGTCCCGTAAGATTGCCATTTTCCATTTTGAGCAGATGGAGGATCCTTCAGGCACGGGCCTTTTCCATGATATGAAGGTGTCTTATACTTCTTACGAAGCCAATCATGCCACCCGTCCCTACCTGGTTCGCAGTGAAAAGGCAACGGCTATTTCCCTTCCGGAAAATAAGGAAGAGCGGGATGCCACCCTGGTTTCCTATAT
>CAVDGK010000303.1:0-2240 GCA_963607995.1 Oscillospiraceae bacterium
GGAAAGACCAATGCCATAACCGCCTTTGTCGGTATTATGGGATTCATCTTCCCGATAGAAACGTTCAAAGAAACGACTGTAATCTACCTTTTCTCCCTTTTTATAATTATTGGATACGATCAAATGAACATATTTGCCTTTTTCATACATTTCAACCCCGATATTACCATTTTCATCACAATATTTTATGGCATTATCAATAAGAAGGGATGTCAGCTGACGGATCTGGCTGTCTGAAGCCAGCATCACCACATTTTCCTGTATTTTATCTGTAATAGTTTTACGATCCTGAATAGCTACAGGACTAAAAGTTTTGGAAGTTTCAGAAACAGCTTTCGATACATCACACTCTCCGGCATCCTCGGCAATCGACCCTTCATCTGACCGTGAAATCATAACCAGATTCTGAATAAGACCGCTCATGCGTTCCACCTGCCTTAGGGTTGACTGGGTCCATTCACTTTCACCGCTAAGTATTTCCTCCATTTCCGTATTGGCCCGGATGACAGCAAGAGGTGTTTTCAATTCATGGCTTGCATTAGTAATAAACCGTCTTTGCAGCTTGATATTTTTCACTTCCTCGCTTGCCACCTTAGCTGAAAAGATACGAATGATAAATGCAGCAACCACCACACCAAACATAATAAGGCACAAGGCCAGATACATGATGCGGTTAATATTTTCTATCATGGATGAGCAATCCAAATAGACGACGATATAACCTCCGCTTTTCAGTTCCCCCACCTGATAATAGTAGGCACCGCTGCGTCCAAAGATTTCATTTCCATTTAAAGCCTTGCGGCCGTAATTTTCCGCTTCAGTATTGCTGATGGATCCAACCTGGTTAGTAACCACATCTGTCATATTTTTATCTTTGTCATAGAGAATAGCAAAATAGCGGGTAGTGTAATTAATACTTGCCTCATCGGTTTCGTCCGTATTATTAAAAATATCGTTTAAAAAACGATTAATGGAATAATAATTTCCATCATCCTCAAAGTACTCATTTACCTTCTGATCTTCATACCCCTGAAGGTGTCCTTCATTATTAACAATGTATTCCAAGGTACTGCGGGCAATTCGTCTGTTCAAAAGAAAATTGGTTGCCCAAAGAAGCCCAGCGATCAGTACCATAGTCAGAAAAAAGGCCAGAAAGGATACCTTCATAAAGCGGTGACGGATTTTTCTAATGGCTTTTTCGTTCATATTCTAAGCCTCCGTAGTGATCTGGTAACCTTTTTCGCCTTTTAATATTTTGACATTTGATGAAATAGCATCCAGCTTCCGGTTAAGATAAGCCACATAAAGGGTAACGGTACTGGCACTGGCATCATCCGAATTGTCCCACACATGGGTCAGAATATAATCAACATCGATTTCATGGTTGGCATTAACAATAAAAGTTTCCATCAGTTCATATTCTTTAACTGAAAGACGGATGGAATTTTCAGAACGCAGTTCAAATTCTTCTCCGTCAAGAGAAATGTCACCAAAAGTAATTTTTTCCCGACTATAGTCCTTTTTGCGTCTGGTCATAGCTCTGACCCGGGCCAGAAGCTCCTTCATGGCAAAAGGTTTTGTCAGATAATCATCGGCACCGGCATCCAGACCGCTTACCCGGTCATCAATCTCAGCCTTGGCTGTCAAAAGAAGAATAGGTGTTACAATGTTTCTCCTGCGCAGCTCCCTTACCACTTCAATTCCATCCATCTTCGGCATCATGATATCCAAAATCATGGCATCGTACCCTGCATCCAAAGCTTCATCCAGGGCTTCCTGCCCATCAAAACAGGATTTTACGGTGTATCCTTCATGTTCAAGGGCTGCTGTCAGTACCCTGTTCATATCCTTTGTATCTTCAGCTAATAATACCTTCATAATTATATCCTCACTATGTCTCCACTTTTATAGAGGCACACTGTCTTCAATCCGTGCTAAGCATACTATGCATATTTGATTTATATAATCCTCGAAGTTCTACTCTTCCTGTTCTTCGATCATATCCCGAATAGTCTGCATGGAAATATCGGTGGATGCCAGTTCATCCGCACATCTTTTTAATTCAGAAATGATAAGTTTATCATTTTCCGTCACATTTTTTTTGTAATGAAGATGATGTTCCAGGGAAGCCCAGGTATCCTGGGAAATAGTTCTGAGCTGGATTTCAGCATAGATTTTATGATTAACTTTAAGAATCAGATGATAACTTCTGTAACCATTTGGTTTTGCCTGTTTAATAT
>CAVDGK010000304.1:0-2239 GCA_963607995.1 Oscillospiraceae bacterium
ATCATGTCGAGTGACAGGACTATTTTAGAGAAATTTGAAAAACCGGAAAAGTTTCCCACAGGTCCTACGACACTAAGGCCGGGGCCGATATTATTTAAAGTTGTGGCAACCGCCGTAAAGTTAGTGGTGAAATCAAAATTATCAATGGATATCAAAAGCACTGATCCAAAGAAAATAACGGCATAAATTGAGATAAAAGCATTAATGGAACGTACTGTTTCATGGGCTACCGGCACCCCATCCATGCGGATCTTTTTGACACTGCGGGGATGGATGATCATATTGACTTCTTTGCCGATCTGCTTAATAAGAATGGCAATACGGGACACCTTGATACCACCACCGGTAGAACCGGCACAGGCGCCTATAAACATCAGTGTGACAAGAATCATTTTGGAAAGTTCCGGCCACTGGTTGAAGTCCGTTGTAATAAAACCGGTAGTTGTAATAATAGAAGCCACCTGGAAGAAGGCATGACGCAGCGTCTCCCAGATTGAACTGTACATTTCATGGATATTGATGGTAATAATGGCAACGGCTGTCAGAATGATACCGAAATAAATCCGTACTTCTTCCATTTTGAATGCACTGCGAAGTTTCTTCTGCAGCACCAGATAATAGAAGGTAAAGTTAACACCGCAAAGCATCATGAAAACCGTTACTGTATTCTGGATAGCCGGGCTGAAGCTCATAAGGGAGTCATTGGTTACCGCCAGACCACCGGTACCTACTGTACCGAAGGTTGTGGTTAAGGATGTAAACCAGTCCATGCCAAGAATTCTCAAAAGAACTGCTTCCACAATGGTGATGCCCATGTAAATTTTATAGAGAATAGCGGCACTCTCACGGATGCGGGGAACCAATTTGCCTACAACAGGACCCGGGCTTTCAGCCTGCATGAGGCTCAAAGTTGTTCCGCCCATAATGGGCACTAAAGCCAGAACAAAGACGATGACACCCATACCGCCAATCCAGTGGGTAAAGGACCGCCAGAAAAGCACCGGGTGGGAAAGAGAGGCAATTTCAGCCAGAATGGTAGATCCCGTCGTGGAAAGACCGGAAGCTGCTTCAAAGAAAGCATCTACATAGCTGGGGATGTCTCCGCTTAAAGTAAAAGGCAAAGCGGCAAAAGCAGACATCAAAAGCCAGGTAAGACCAACGATGGAATAGCCTTCCTTAGCATATACCTGCCGGTTTTCCGGCTTCTTAATTGACATAATGCATCCAAGGACAAAACAAATAGCTGCCGTGATCAGAAAACTCCAGCCTGTGGATTCCTGATAAATAACGCCCACAAGCACCGGCAAAAGAAGAAGTCCCGCTTCTACCTTCAAAATCCAACCGAGAATATAAAAAACCACACGATAATTCATGACTTATCCTCGCACCTCAACGCTTAATAATATCTGCCAGACGGCTCATTTTGTCCTTTGCCATGGAAATAACAATAACCGTATCCCCTACATGAAGTTCATCCTGACCGGATGGTGTTATAGGCTGGCCATGTCTTAAAATCTTGCCAATAAGGACATTGTCTCTTATCTTCATATCCTGAAGTTTCACATTGGTAACACCCTTTTCATCTTCATGGATCTGGAATTCGATGGCTTCAACCTTGCCATCTGCCAGACGGTAAAGATTCTGAATCGAACTGGATGTAGCATCCATGGAACGAATATACTGAAGAATATATTCTGCTGTCAGTTCCTTGGGGTTAATGATGCTGTCCAGATTCATCTTATCGATTACTTTATCATAGGTAATCTTATTGATCTTGGTAATGATCTTGGCATTAACAGCCGTTTCACTCTGGGCATAGAGAGATAAAAGAACATTTTCCTCATCAATGCCTGTCAGAGCCGCAAAGCCCTGAACCCGGCCAATGCCCTCTTCCCGAAGAAGAACTTCATCGGTTCCATCACCAAAAATAATTTCCGCTTTTGGCAGTGACTCCTCCAGCTCTTCGCATCTTTTTCTGTCATTATCCACGATCTTAACATGAAGACCGTTGGATATAAGATTCCGGGCCAGATAATAGCTGATCATGCCGCCGCCAACGATCATAACGGATTTGACCGGATTGGTAGTAATGCCGATATATTCAAAGAAACCGGCTGCATTTTTCTGAGATGCTACCAGCGAAAGTACATCCCCTGCTTCGACTACAAAATCACCGGAAGGAATAACAACTTTATCTCCTCTCACCGCCACACATATCAGCACATCATATTTAAAACGG
>CAVDGK010000305.1:0-2239 GCA_963607995.1 Oscillospiraceae bacterium
ATCTATACCTATACAAGCGGAAAAAATGCAGGAAAGGATGCTTCTGAGATCAACCGTTCCTGGGGCTCCAAGGCAACCAGTCTGAGTTATTGTATTTCCCAGGGAATGGAAGGCACCAGCATTCCTCTTGAGGCCCGTTATACTCTGGAAATTGGCTATGTTCAGGTGCAGACTTATATTTTAAATATTGTCCGTGTACCTACTCTTTCATCTCTGACAGTGGAAAGTGCAGAGGGAGCAAAACAGATCCTGAATCCGGATTTTGATGCCTACACCAATGAATATACGGTGACTTCCGTGACGGACAGTCTGACCATTAAAGCAGACGGATATGGCGAGGATTATGTTATAACCGGTACCGGTTCCATTGATACAACGGCAGATATTGAAACTATCATTTCTGTATCGTCTAATGGGGAAAGCAGGGATTATTTCCTTGAGGTTAAAAAAAGTGAAGCGGCGGTGGTTACTGTTAAAGCACCGGACGGATGTGAAGCGGAGATTCAGGATGCTAAGGGAAATGTGATTTCACCTTCATCGGATCATGTTTACCGCCTGATTGCGGATACGGAATATACCTGTATAACCACAAAAAATGAATGGTATCATACCTCTTTTAAATTTACAGCAAAAAATGATCTTGTGGTGACAGGTGTGGAACCGGATAACGCGGATGCCATTTCGGCAGCGGCCCTTTATGATAATATTTCGCAAAAGTCCCGCAGTGCCTACGCCTCTGACCAGGATTTCTCAGCAGAAAATCACAGTATTCAGTATGTCATACCGGATATCAATTCCCGTGTTTATGCAGAAGCCACACCTAAGACAGGGTATTCAGTTCAGGCTATTTATGAAAAGTTCAGCAGTACGGAGCGGGAGTTTACCGGAGAGACGGCAACGGTAAAAATTGATAGGACCGTTGGAAGCTCTACGGCGACGACTCTTGGCGCCATGATTTCTACCGGCTGCGTCCCCACATCCATTACCCTGCGCGCCTCAAAGACGGAAGGTGACATTACCTATTACCAGGATTACTGCCTAAAGATCCTCCGCAGTGCCCATTTAAAAAATGGTTCCCTGTCACTTGAAGCAGATAATGAAACCCTTACCCTGACTGATGCGGATGGAAAAAAGACTAACTTTACATCCAATGTAACAGATTACTATATTCAGGTTGCCAATACGTCAGATACATTAAAGATCACAGCCGGCTATCCTGTTACCAATAGTGCTGATTATCTCGAAAAATACAGTACCACTATTAACGGTCAAAGCTATGGCACGCTGGAGAGCCAGGCGATTTCCCTGGATACGGAAAAAGAGCAGGAAGACATTACTCTTGATGTTACCTGTCAGGAAGATGGTGTTATTTCCACTCAGTATGTGCTGCATATCATAAAGAAAGAACCGGTGGAAATCACCTTTGCAGTGACACCGTCGGATGCCACGGTATTTTTGAAAAATAATAATACCGGCAACTACGCTTATCCGGATGAAAATGGAAAGGTCATGCTCTCTCCGGGAAGCAGCTACAGTTATTCTGTAACGAAAAATGGCTACATTGGCCAGGAAGTCAGTGTCTTTACGGTGCCGGAAAGTGCCCGGACCATAGAGATTACCCTGGAAAAGGCTGCGGACCGCACCTATACAGCTCAGGAAGAAGTATGGTCTACATTCCGCACGGATCAGAATAATAATGGCGTGGTTAATTCAAAGACACCTACATCTTCCGATGATTCGGTACTTTACTGGGCAACACAGCTTGGGGAAGGGTATAGCGCAGATGCCTGCGGCTGTCCCATTCTGGTAGGAGATTATCTATATACCTACGCAAAAAATGCTATTTACAAGGTGAATACCGTAACCGGTCAGGTAGAAGCCAGCGGACAAATGGATCACAGTTCTTCATTTGCCATTAATTCTCCGACCTATGCCGAAGGCATGATCTTTGTAGGACTTTCGGACGGCTGCATTCAGGCTTTTGATGCTGAGACGCTGAAGTCTCTTTGGATCTATCACGATTCAAGAGGCGGACAACCCAACTGCCCCATTTCCTATAATAATGGTTATATCTATACCGGATTCTGGGTTGGTGAAACAAGTACCGCCAGTTATGTGTGCCTGTCCGTAACGGATGAGGATCCCAATAATGATAAAGAAGAAAAGGTGGCAACCTGGCAGTATGCCAGTGCCGGCGGTTTCTATTGGGCCGGGGCTTACGTGACGGATGATTATGTCC
>CAVDGK010000306.1:0-2238 GCA_963607995.1 Oscillospiraceae bacterium
AAATTAAGGAATATCTTAATCGATATCTCCCGGAAGATATCGGCGTTTTGTCTGTGGCGGAGGCAGCACCCCGTTTTCACAGCCGCTATAATGCGTCGAAGAAAACTTATATTTACCGCATCAGCAAAAATAAAGCTGCTCATGTATTTGAACGAAAATATGTTTACGAATACGAAGGCAAACTGGATGTAAATGCCATGAAAATGGCCACCATTCAGCTTAGGGGTGAGCATGATTTCAAAAGTTTCTGCGGCAATCCCCGGATGCGTAAGAGCACGATCCGAAATATTTATACCATTAAAATAGATGAAACACCGGATGAGATTGTCATGACCTTTATCGGAGAGGGATTTTTGCAGTATATGGTCCGCATTTTAGTGGGCACCCTGATCGAAGTTGGTGAAGGAAAGCGGGATCCCCAGTCCATGAATGCTCTTCTGGAAGCAAGAGACCGCCGTATGGCAGGCCCTACGGCTCCGGCCCAGGGACTTATCTTAGCAGAGGTAGATTATAACTGATATGACAGAAATTTATTTTGATAATTCATCTACCACCAAACCTTATCAGTCAGTGGTAGATATCGTGGTCAAAACCATGACGGAGGATTATGGAAATCCTTCCTCCATGCATCAAAAAGGGGTAGATGCTGAAAAATATGTCCGGGATGCCCAGAAAACCCTGGCAGATATTCTGAAGGTAAAGCCAAAGGAAATTTTCTTTACCTCCTGCGGCACGGAATCCAATAATTGGGCTATCTTCGAAACCGCAATGGCTAATAAACGGACCGGCATGACTATTATTACCAGTCCAATGGAGCATCCGGCCGTTTCCGAACCTTTAAAGCTTCTTGCAGAGCAGGGATTTAACATTGTTACCATTCCTGTGGATGAAGAAGGGAAACTTAAGCTGGATAAGCTGGAAGAAGCTTTGAATGAGGATGTCATCCTGGTTTCCATTATGTATGTTAATAATGAAGTGGGTGCGGTGACACCGGTGAAGGAAATCGGCAATCTGATCCGGGCCAAAGCCCCCAATGCCGCTTATCATGTGGATGCTACCCAGGCTTTCGGCCATTATCGTATTTATCCGAAAGAAATGCATATTGATATGCTGACGGCCAGCGGTCATAAATTCCATGGACCTAAAGGAACAGGTTTCCTCTTCATTGATGAGAGGGTGAAGATAAAGCCCCTGATCCTTGGCGGAGGTCAGCAGTCGGCCATGCGTTCCGGAACGGATAATGTACCTGGGGTTGCGGGAATGGCTTTGGCAGCAGCGGAATCTTATAAGAATTTTGATGAAAAAAATGCTTATATTCGGGGTCTTCGGGATTACCTTATTGAAGGGCTTTCTAAGATGGAAGGCGTGGTGATCCATGGGGGCAAGGGAGAGGATCAGGCTCCTCATATCGTAAATGCAGCATTTACGGGAGTGGGATCCGAGGTACTTTTACATTCTCTTGAGGATTATGGCATTTATGTTTCAGCCGGTTCAGCATGCTCAACCCATAAGAGGGCACCGTCACCGACATTGTCGGCTCTTCATGTGGATCGGGCGGATTTAAGTTCCAGTGTAAGGTTCTCATTTTCGGAATTCAATACAAAGGAAGAGATTGATGAGACACTGAAGGTACTGGAAAAGCTATTGCCCATGCTGAGACGTTATAGAGCACATTAATACAAACGGAGCGTGCCTGCCGAGCAGGAGTGGCAGGGCGAGCTCGTTCGTATAGATAAAGAAAGGTCGAATATGTATAACTCATTTCTGATTAAATATGGCGAAATTGGTATTAAGGGAAACAACCGCCACATTTTCGAAGATGCGCTTTGCAGACGCATCAAAGAAGCTTTAAACAAGCTGGATGGAGAATTTGAAATTAAGAAAGAAAGAGGCAGAATCTATGTCAATTGCGCTGGTGACTGGCATTATGATGAAGCTGTATCAGCCCTGACGCGAATCTTCGGTATCGTTGGTATCTGCCCCGTTGTGGTACTGGAAGCCACAGATTTTGAAAATCTGAAAAAAGGCGTTGTTCAGTATATTCAGGACGAATATCCAAACAGCACCGCTTCCTTTAAGGTAAAAGCCCGCCGTATCAACAAAAGCTTCCCGAAGAAATCCATGGAAATCGATGCAGATCTGGGCGAGGCTATTTTGGATGCTTTCCCATCCATGCATGTTGATGTCCATAATCCGGACATTCTCCTGGATATTGAAATCCGCGAGTTTATCTATGTT
>CAVDGK010000307.1:0-2221 GCA_963607995.1 Oscillospiraceae bacterium
GTCTTTAAGGTAATTTCCTCTGCTAATTTATAAGAAACCGACGGATATTTTTTAAGCAGTTTTTCCTGAGCCTTCTTCTGTTCTTTTCTATCCAGAGCTGCCAGTTCTTTTGAAATCGCACCTTCAGCGACAGCAAGGATGGTAAATCTCTTACCACTGGCATTCCGTTTTGCAATGGCATCACAGATTTTATCCACGTCATAAGGAATTTCCGGAATCAGGATAATGTCTGCACCGCCGGCAATACCAGCATTAAGGGTCAGCCAGCCAACCTTATGTCCCATAACTTCTACAATAAAGCAGCGACCATGGGATGAAGCTGTAGTATGGATGCAGTCAATACAGTCTGTAGCGATATTAATAGCGGACTGATAACCAAAGGTCAGATCCGTGCCATAGATATCATTATCAATGGTCTTGGGAAGATGAATGATATTCAATCCTTCTTCTCTTAAAAGATTTGCCGTTTTCTGTGTACCATTTCCACCGAGAATAACGAGACAATCAAGGCGAAGCTTATGATAATTGTGCTTCATAGCCTCAACCTTATCAAGACCGTTTTCATCCGGCACTCTCATGAGTTTAAAGGGCTGACGGGAGGATCCTATAATAGTACCGCCCTGGGTGAGGATACCAGAAAAATCGTGGGCACTCAACAGTCTGTAATTTCCATAGATCAAGCCCTTATAGCCTTCTTCAAAGCCGTAAATTTCAAGATCATGAACATTATTTGCTAGCCCCTTTACGACGCCTCTCATGGTTGCATTTAACGCCTGGCAGTCACCACCGCTGGTCAGTATACCGATTCTTTTCATTTGTATACGCCTCCCGTTATTTGTCATTTTCTTATTTATTAACGTGCCACACCTATCCAAAGAGGAATAAAGCCAAACCGTTTTATACCTCTTTACCACGGTCCGAAACCTTCACATCAGATCATCTTTGGCACTCTTATCAGTATATTCTATTTTATTTCATTTCACAATGTTTGACTTGCACACATTTTACCTGTATAATTGTAAAACGTGCAGCCGGGGAGGTAGCGGGTCCCTGTACCTGAAATCCGCTCTAGCAGGGGTGATGCCAATCTGAGGATTTCGTTTTGTGGAGCAGCCCTTTCTGGGCAGCGTTGAAGTCTGGGTCTTACGCGGCGGAAACCTGTGAATCGTGTCAGGGCGGGAACGCAGCAGCACTAAGCAGGAGCTTCCGAGTGCCGTAAGGGTGCCTGGGCCGAGTCAGCCGGGGAGGTAACGTCCGGGGAATGATTTTCGAGGTGCGGCGCACGTAAAAAAGAATAAACTTAAGGACCGGCAAATGCCGGTCCTTTTTTTCTTTAGATAATACTTGCTCTTGCCAATATATCATGTTGTAAGTGTCCACCCTCATCGCTGGAATTCACACGCCTTATTCTTCTTCTCTCCGACGACGTTCTTCGCGGCGTCTTTCTCTTTCAGCCATGCGTTTCCTTGTTTCGTATCTTCTCCGCATTTCATCCATACGCTGTTTTTCTACTTTCATCTTATGGATCACGGAAATAATCACGATCAGTGCCACAATAGCCAGAACGGCTGCTACAATAATACTTATTCTCATCTTACTCCCCGTCTTTGATGATGTCTCCGGTTTACTTTCCGTCCCACTGATTCCATCATCTTCTATTATCTCATTGCTTTGGCTGTCTTCTGTTTTGGCATTAACCACAGAAGGATCTGTTACCTGTTCCCCAACCTTAATTTTCTCTTCATAAACAAGATTCTGAATTTCTTTCCCATCTTTCACGTTGATATCCGTACTCACCGTCAGGGAAGACTCCATGCCTGTAGGCAGGTTATAGGACCAGGTCACACCATCCGATATGGTCGTTTCATTCTTAATGAAATTATTAAAGCCATACTCAAAAAGGCTTGCCATATCGACAAAATCCTGTCGGTCACTTCCCAGCATGGTAACACCAATCAATGTTCGTCCGTCTTTTTCAGCCACGCAGATCAGTGTTCTGCCTGCCGCATTGGTAAAGCCGGTTTTTCCGCCAATACAGTATTGATAATAATACTCGCTGGATGTATCGATAAGGCGGTTATGATTTTCATAAGTACGGCTTTCAGTTGTCTTATTTGTAGCCGGCACCGTATATTCCCATGTTGCAATGATCTGACGGAAAGTGTCATTTTTCAGGCATTCTCTCATAATAAGAGCCATATCGTTAGCCGTCGTATAATGA
>CAVDGK010000308.1:0-2220 GCA_963607995.1 Oscillospiraceae bacterium
GAAAAAGGCGATAAGGGAGATAAGGGCGACACCGGCGAAAAAGGCGATAAAGGTGATACCGGTGAAACCGGCGCTACAGGAGCCACGGGTGCCACGGGTGCAACAGGAGCCACGGGTGCAACAGGTGCAACAGGAGCCACGGGCGCAACAGGTGCAACGGGAGCCACAGGCGAAAAGGGCGAGAAAGGCGATACCGGTGAAGCCGGTGCTGCAGGTGCAGACGGACAGGATGGCGCAGATGGTACAGATGGTGCAGACGGTCGGGGTATTGTTTCAACCCGGATCGACGAAAACGGTCATCTTATTGTGACATACAGTGATGACACCACTGAAGATGCAGGCCTTGTAAGAGAGACATCTTCAACCGGACGTGATCCCCTTGTCTACGTGGCGCTGGCTATTGCCATTATTGCTCTCATCTTCAGCATACTTCTCTTCCTTCTTCTGATCCGTGCCAAACGGGAAATGATGAATATCAGAAAATAAGGATGAGAAAATGAGTTAGACCTCTTTTACTTCTAATCTTGCCCAAATGAAAGAAAAAGTCTATAATGTTAGGCAGTCTGTTATCGTATGGGAAGCGCATTCCCATACGATAAAAATTCATAACAATAGGATGCTCGCAAAGAGTGCATTTTATTGTTTTGCAGGAATGCATACCTGCCCGGAAGAATGATTGAGAAACGAAAGTATCCGGCACGAGAGTTTTACAGGCGACTCTTATTAAGGAGGAAATTATTGACAATGAAATACGGTAAGACACTGGCCGCACTTGGCCTTACGGTCGTTATGGCTTCAACCATGCTGACAGGCTGCGGATCATCAAACAAGCTTGATGGTACTCAGATTGCAGGTACGGTCAACGGAGAAGAGGTAACTCTTGGTGAAATCTCATTTGCTACCCGTTACCTTCAGGCTGTTTCCTATTCATATTATTATCAGCTTATGGGCAGCACATCTTTATTTGATGGTGTGGCTGATGAGGATACAGGTGAAACTTATGGTCAGAAGGTAGTCAGCAATGTGGTTGATACCTATGATAAGATGGTGGTTTTGAAGCAGCATGCTTCTGACTATAATGTTGAGCTGACAGATGATGAAACGTCAGAGATCGATGCAGCGGCTCAGTCTTATATTGACAGTAACGATCAGGAAACACTGGATAAAGTTGGTGCTTCAAAAGATGATGTGGTCAGCTACCTGACACTTATGAAATATCAGGAAAAGATGATGGCCGCCATGACAACTGATGTGGATACCACTGTAACGGAAGATGAAAGTAACCAGACCAGTGTTCGTATCATTCGTCTTGAAATCGAAGACGATAGTGATGAAGATGCATTGAAGACTGATATGCAGAGCATTTATAATGCTTTAGCTGCCACAGATGATTTGGTTAATGCCGATATGCTTTCCATTGCACAGGGCATTAATGAAGATGCAACCACAGTTATCAATAGCTACACCACCAGTGATCCCACCGATACATCGCTGGACAGCAATGCTGTCGATGCTGTAAAAGATAAGGAAGCCGGTCAGCTCAGTGACGGTGTCTTTGAAAGTTCAGATGGCAAATATCTCATGGTAGCCGTTAACCTTGGTCATGATGATGACAAGACGGCCTCAAAGGTAGAGACTATTATTTCGGAGCGGAAGCAGGATGCGTACGATGAGCTGCTGAACGGCTGGGTTGATGAAGCTGAATTTGTTCACAACGAAGACATTACAAAGCAGATTTCCGTAACCGATAAGGTTATGTATACACAGAGCACGGATGAGGAAAGCTCAACAGAGGAAAGCACTTCTGAAGAGAGTTCTGAAGAATCCTCTGATTCAACAGAGTCAACGGAAGAAAGCTCAGCAGAGGAAAGTACTGAAGAAAGTTCATCTTCAGCTGAATGATAAGAAAAGTAAAAAAGTAAGGAGCAGGCGATTAAAGCCTGCTCTCTTTTTTTAAAGAAAAACCCTCCGTGATGATACTCGCCGTCCAATGGAGGATGGTTTAGCACAGACTGGAAGGTTGTATAGATTACACTCGTACGAATTGATAAAAAAAGTGCCGCCTTCTGGCCAATGTCATTTAGTTAAGACATTGGCAAGGGTGCTCCTTACAGAGCAAGGTATGTAGAAATATATACCTTGCTCTTTTTTTGTAACTTTTTTTGGAAAAACACTTGACAAACATAGAAAAATTTGCGGCGAAGCCTCTTGAATGTATTC
>CAVDGK010000309.1:0-2195 GCA_963607995.1 Oscillospiraceae bacterium
CCAATATCAATACCACGTGTGGGTTCATCGAGAATCAGGAAGTCAGGATCCGTTGCAAGCCAACGGCCAAGGATAACCTTCTGCTGATTACCACCGGAAAGCTGTTTGATCAGGGTTTCGCGGCTAGCTGTCTTAATCTGAAGCATTTCAATATATTTGTCAGCCAGTTCAATCTGTTTCTTCATAGGAATCAGACGGAACATACCTCTCTTTGCCTGAAGGGCCAGGATGATATTTTCTCTGACAGACAGATCAGCGATGATACCTTCAGCTTTTCTATCATCCGGAAGAAGACCCATACCAAGCTTCATAGCATCAATAGGAGCATTGATCTTAGCTTCTTTACCTTTAACCTTGAGTGTACCGGTCTGGTTCTTATCAGCACCATAAATAACACGAGCCAGCTCACTACGACCAGATCCAAGAAGACCTGTAAGACCAACAACTTCGCCTTTGTGAATCTTTAGATCAAAAGGTTTGATAGTGCCCTTATGGCTCATCCCCTCAGCATCAATAAGAATATCATCATCTGAGAAGGTTGGTGTCTCATCTGATTTGATAGAAGAAAGATCATCGAAATCTTTACCCATCATAGCAGCAACCAGTTTAACGCGAGGCAGATCTGCGATAGGATATTCGCCAACCAGCTGGCCATCACGAAGAACCGTGATACGATCACAAACAGCATAAACCTGTTCCAGGAAGTGGGTAACGAATACAATGCCGACTCCTTTGGCTTTCAGCTGATTCATCAGACCAAAAAGCTTTTCAACTTCATTATCATCCAGTGAAGATGTGGGCTCATCGAGGATCAGAACCTTGCAGTCCATATCAACTGCACGGGCAATAGCGATCATCTGCTGAAGAGCCAGTGAATACTCTTCCAGATTCTGGGTGACGTCGACATCCATATCAAGATCATCCATAATCTTCTGAGATCTCTTTACCATAGTCTTCCAATCAATCGTACCAAGCTTTGTCTTTGGTTCACGACCAATAAAAAGATTTTCTGCCACACTCAGGTTCGGGCAAAGGTTAACTTCCTGGTAAACGGTGGAAATACCTTTGTTCTGTGCATCTAAAGTTGAATGATTAACAACAGGACCCTCGATACCATCTACATGAATTTCCCCGGCATCAAATGCATAGATGCCTGTGAGACACTTGATCAGTGTTGATTTACCGGCACCATTTTCTCCCATTAGTGCATGGATTTCACCCTTACGAAGTGTGAAGTCCACATTGTCAAGAGCTTTAACACCCGGGAAAGTCATGGAAATGCCGCGCATAGTTAATACTACGTTATTTTCCATCTTCTACACCATTTTCCTTAAAAGAGGGAGAGACCCAACTGAGCCTCCCCCTTATCACCAATTGATAAAAGTTACTGATTAATACTGAGCTTCAACAACTTCATCTGTTACAACTGTCAGATCCATTGATGTTCCGTCAACTTCGATTGAGCTAAGGATATCTTCGTTAACAAACCAATGTTCTTCCATGTAAACTTCTTTGTCCGGTGTTTCACCAGCCTGGATGCTCTTGATAACTTCTTCTACGAACGGAGCAGCCAGCGGGTTGCACTCAAAGTCAGCATTGATGTCGCCAGACTGTACATATTCAAGACCAGCTGTGCAAGCATCGAAGGAAACAAGGATAACATCACCATCAACACCATAGGAAACGCCGGCAGCCTTCATAGCATCCATAGCACCGAAAGCCTCGTTATCGTTCTGGCAGATAACAACGTTGAACTGTCCTTCATAAGACTTGCAGTAGGATTCCATAACTTCCTGACCGCCATCCTGTGTGAAGTCACCGCTCTGAGAATCAAGGATTGTCCATCCTTCTCTATCAGCGATTTCTTTGAAGCCGTCTGTACGTCCAATTGTAGCGGAAGCACCTGTAGAACCTTCGATAACCAGAGCATTGATTTCTGTGATTCCCTTTTCAGCAGCGTAAGCTTTCAGCCATTCGCCAGCTGCAAGACCTTCTGTCTTGAAGTTTGAACCAACCCATGATACATATTTGTCTGAATCATCGATTGTACGGTCAATAACGATAACCGGAATACCGGCATCTTCGCACTCTGTCAGGACTGTATCCCAGCCAGTAGAGACGATGGGGTCGATGATGATGTAATCAACATCCTGCTCGATGAAGTTACGAACAGCAGTAAGCTGTTCCTGTGAATC
>CAVDGK010000310.1:0-2192 GCA_963607995.1 Oscillospiraceae bacterium
GCTAAGACAGTTGTATGGAATGGACCCATGGGTATTTTCGAAAATCCGGTTCTGGCTCAGGGTACAAAAGCTGTAGCTGAAGCTTTAGCTGAGACTGATGCAACAACCATCATTGGCGGTGGCGATTCAGCAGCAGCTGTTAACCAGATGGGTTATGGTCCGAAGATGTCTCATATTTCAACAGGTGGCGGTGCTTCCCTTGAATTCCTTGAAGGTAAGGAACTTCCGGGCGTAGCCGCAGCTGATGATAAAGATTAATAAAATTATTTAGGAGAATATCAAAATGGCAAGAAAGAAAATTGTTGCCGGCAACTGGAAGATGAACATGACTCCCAGCGAAGCCGTCAAGCTCGTTGAAACACTGAAACCGCTGGTAAAGTCTGATGATGTTGATGTTGTATACTGCGTTCCGGCTATCGACATTGTCCCGGTTGTAGAAGCTTGCAAGGGAACAAATGTTGAAGTCGGTGCTGAAAACATGTACTTCGAAGAGAAGGGTGCTTACACAGGTGAGATTTCAGCTGCTATGCTGAAAGATGCAGGTGTTAAGTATGTCATTATTGGACATTCAGAAAGACGTGACTACTTCAAAGAAGATGATGCTCTTCTTAACAAGAAGGTTAAAAAAGCTATCGAAGCTGGTCTTACTCCGATTCTTTGCTGCGGTGAAACTCTTGAGCAGAGAGAAATGGGTGTCACACTTGACTGGATCAATCTTCAGATTAAGTCTGACCTTGCCGGTGTAGCAGCTTCTGATGTTGCCAATATGATCATTGCTTATGAACCGATCTGGGCTATCGGCACAGGCAAGACAGCTACATCTGATCAGGCTGAAGAAGTTTGCGGTGCTATCCGTAAGACAATCGCTGACATCTATGATGATGCTACAGCTGCTTCAGTTCGTATTCAGTATGGCGGTTCTGTTAATGCCGGTAATGCAGCAGAACTTTTTGCTAAGCCGGATATCGATGGTGGTCTTGTAGGCGGTGCTTCTTTAAAAGAAGACTTCGGAAAGATTGTCAATTACAAATAAACTTGGTATAATAATTAACCGAGTGCAGTCGAATTTATTAGGGAGACGGTATTCATGCCGTCTCCCTTTTGTTATCGTATAGGAAACTTGGTCCCTATACGATAAAACGCTCCGCGAGGATGCGCACTCGCGCGAAGATGAAATATGTCGCAAGCGACCGCGCTGGTTGCGAGAGTTTCGCGAGCGAAACTCTTTGTTCTTTACGTGAGTAACGAGCTAAAGTCCTTGCTTGCACGAGGTCGTAGTGACTGTCGCGATAACTTGAGAAATCTGCAAAGCATGTTTCTCATAGTTCAAATACAATTATACTGGAGGATATGATGGCTAAAAAAGACGTTGTAAAAGTGGGTCTTCTTGGACTTGGTACTGTTGGCTATGGTGTATTTAAGACACTGAAGCTTCAGGAAGATGAGATGGAAAAGAAATTAGGATGCCGTGTCGAGATTAAGAAGATTTTGGTTCTCAGAGTGGCAGACTTTGTTGATAAAGTAGAGGATCCGTCTATTCTGACAGATAATGCAGATGAGATTCTTACAGATCCGGATATCGATATTATCGTAGAGCTGATTGGTGGTACAAATGCAGCTTATACCTTCCAGAAAAAAGCTCTTGAAAATGGTAAACATGTTGTTTCTGCAAATAAAGACCTTGTTGCAACAAAGGGCCATGAACTGATCGCACTGGCCGCTGCCAACGGTCTTGATTATAATTATGAAGCAGCTGTTGCAGGTGCTATCCCTGTCATCCGTCCGCTTAAGATGTGCCTGGCCGGTAATCATATTACCGAGATTCTGGGTATCGTCAATGGTACAACAAACTTTATCCTGACAAAGATGACACGTGAGGGCATGAGCTATGCAGAAGCTCTTAAGATTGCTTCAGATCTTGGCTATGCCGAAGCTAATCCTACATCTGATGTTGAAGGTCTTGATGCAGCCCGTAAGGTAGCTATCATGGGAACATTAGCTTTTCATTCAGATATTCGTTTCGATGATGTTTATAAAGAAGGCATCACAAAGCTGACAGAGAAGGATATCGCAAGAGCCGGAGAACTGGGTTATGTGATTAAACTGATCGGCATGGATCGTCTGGTTGATGGTGAGGTTGAGGTTTGCGTTTACCCCATGCTGATTCCGGCAGAGCATATGCTGGCTAAGGT
>CAVDGK010000311.1:0-2174 GCA_963607995.1 Oscillospiraceae bacterium
TCCATAGAGATAACAACATAGCCTCTCTTGGCAAGTTCAAGGCAGGTATAATCCTGAGTTTCCTTTGCATCAAAACTACCGTGAAGTGTAACAACACACGGAGCCGGTGTTTCAGCCGTGGCATTCTGCGGTTTATACATTAAGCAGGCAATCTTATTGCCGTTTGCATCTTCAATACTGAAATTTTCAACTTTGATGGTACCAAAATTAGTATTAACGACAGAAGCGCCGATCATACTAATCAAGCAAATGAGCAATGCAACAATGAGCATTCTCACGTATTTCTTTCTCTTTAAATTCATTATTTCCCTCTCTTAATTGGCTGTGGCATTGCGCCCACAACCAAAAAGCGATCCATTTTCAGGCTCGCTTTTTAAAAATTTTACTAATTTATTAAACGAAGATTATTTGCGTTCCATATCATATTTACGGAATGCATCAACCTTCGGCTGGGAACCGCAGCCCTGAACAAATTCGTTTGTCAGGAAAATCTGTATCATCAGTTCTCGTTCCTTGCTTCCTGTTGTAAATGCACCCATGCAAGCAATGTTAGCATCGTTACTCAGACGTGCTCTCTCAGCTGAATAGGCATCTGAAAGAAGTGCTGCATAAGCACCTTTTACCTTATTCGCTGCAATAGATACGCCCAAGCCTGTACCACACAGAAGGATTCCACGATCGAATTCCTTATTAGCTACAGCTTCGCCAACCTTGATAGCTACATTCGCATAGATTGGATCCTCACTGCCAAAATCAGTAACTTCACCAAGATTTTTGCTTTCAATAAACTTGATAAGGTCCTGTTTTTCCTTCTCTGCATTCGGATCACAGCCAATTGCAATTTTCATAATGTCAAACTCCTTTCTCCAATTTTTATTTACTTTCCGGGATATAGTAACCCGTCTCCAAGCTTTAGGATTATACTATATCGCCGGGTTAGTAACAACTTATTATTGCTTATTAAGCAAGTGTTCCTTCAACATATTCTCTCATGCCCTGGAAGATCAGATATACCGATGTAGCACCTGCATCCTGATGACCAATAGCTCTTTCGAGGAGAGATTTTGCACGGCCAAACTTAGCAGTATATTTCTTTGTATCTTCAACACCCTGCTTTGCAGCTGCTTCAGCCGCCTTAAGCATATCCAGCAGGCTCTTATCAGAATTTGCAGCCAAAGCATCGACTGCCGGTGAAAGAGCATCAACCATGGTCTTATCGCCAACCTGGGCACCGCCTCTTTCCTGGATAGCCATCAGACTCTTCTTTTCCATTTCAGCAAGATCCGACGCATTCAGAATAGCCTTCGGTTCCATGCCTTTAGCACCGGCCAGATATAAACTTCCAAAGATAACACCAGATGCTCCACCCATGGACATTAACATAGCTTGTCCAGCTGTTTCGAAAAGCTTATATGCATTTTCTTCACCCTGCATCTTCAGAAGCTTCTTCTTCGCTTTTTGCATACCGCCAGCCATACCAATGCCGTGATCACCGTCACCGATAGCACTGTCTACTTCTGTCAGATACGGCTTATTGGCAATAATCTTATCTGCAACATAGAGAAGCATATTTCTCGTATCTTCTGCATTAAGTTCTGTCAGAACGCCATCCTTACTACGTGTAATTGCAGCCGGTTCCACATCATTTTCGTCAAACTCAATTTCTTCATCTTCTCCCGCTTCTTCCAGGGTTGTATCTGAAACAGAACCTTTAGCATAATACGGAGAATAGCAAGGTGCATCATAATACGGCTTGAGTTCATCATCCAGCTTCAGGAATGTGATTGAGAAGCCTCCCATTTCCATACATGTACAGTAAGTCTTAATTTCTGAATCATATACCTTAAGGCCATCTTTGTGCATTCTCTTATGCAGTTCATAATAAACCAGGTTCAGTTCAAGAAGCGGTGTTGAACCAAGACCATTAACCAGAACAGCGATTTCATCGCCTTCTTTAAGGTTCATCTCAGCCTTCAGTTCGCTGTACATACGTTCAACCATATCGCTGCAGGGCATCATCTTTGTACGTTCAATACCCGGTTCACCATGAAGACCCATACCGAATTCCATTTCGTCATCAGCGATTTCGAAGGTTGGTTTCTCATTTCCAGGAAGGGTTCCCGGTGATGTGGCCAAACCAATGGTATTTGTATTATCTCTTGCCTTTTCAGTAA
>CAVDGK010000312.1:0-2169 GCA_963607995.1 Oscillospiraceae bacterium
ATTATGGCCGGAAAGCATCATCATGATGCAGACGGCACCGCCTGTGCAGAAGGATCCGTCAACAGACATATCGGCGATATCCAAAATTTTGTAAGTAATGTAGACGCCGATGGCAAGGATGCCCCAAATGAGGCCCTGGGCGACGGCACCGGGTAAAGAACTAAGTAAACTGACCATTTTCTTCCTCGTTTCTAAGGTTAAACATAATAATGTTGGGGGCAAATAATGGTTTGCCCCCAATGATATCCGGACTGCTATGCACGGAGCATTTCGGCAATCCTCAAAACCTTTGCAATTTGCTCTTTATTCTGCTGTTTCGATAGCAACATAATCATCCGGAACCGTGATGCCAAGAGCTTCGCAGAGATCTGCATTGTACTCTTTGGTATAAGTTGCAGCATATTCGATGGGCATTTCGGAAATATCGGATTCACCCTTAAGAATCTCAACGGCCATCTTACCTGTAGCAACACCAAGGTCATAGTAGCTGATGGAAAGAGTAGCAACACCGCAGCCGCTGCAGATGCCTTCTTCACCGGCAATGATGGGAACTCCGGCCGGCTGGCAGATATTGTTGATCAGTTCTGTGTTGTTAGCTGCTGTATTATCAGTAGGAATGTAGATAACGTCGCTGGCTTCGGCAGCTTTTGTTACAACGCTTGAAAGGTCGTTGGAATCGGAGAATGCGTAGTATTCGCAGGTATAGCCGAGGTCTTCCAGGTAGCCTTTAACAGTATCAACCTGATACTGGGAATTGGCTTCAGCGGAGCAGTAGAGAAGACCGACATTCTTGGCATCCGGGAAAAGCTCATTAAGCATGGCAGCCTGCTGATCCAGAGGAGCCAGATCGGAAGTGCCGGAAATATTGCTGCCTACGGTACCGTCAAAATCGTCAAGACCAAGGGCAACACCGTATTCTGTAACGGAAGTACCCAGAACCGGAATGGTATCCGTGCCGGCCTGTGCAGCCTGAAGAGCGGCTGTTGCATTGGCAAGGATCAGGTCTGTGCCTTCAGCTACGAAACTATTGATAATGGTAGAGCAGGTATTGGAGTCGCCCTGAGCATTCTGGAGATCGAATTTAACGGAATCACCGAATTCCTCTGTAAGGGTATCTTCAAATCCCTGTGTAGCGGCATCCAGAGCATCATGCTGAATCAGCTGGCAGATGCCAACGAGATAGGTTTTGCCATCTGTATCGCTTGCGGCTTCATCTGTTGCAGAGTCAGAAGATGCTGCTTCAGAGCTTGCAGCGGATGATTCATCAGTGCTTGTTGTGGAAGATGAGCTGCTTCCGCAGGCTGTCAGGGACATGGCCATAACGGCGCCAAGAACAATGGCTAATGTTTTCTTTTTCATAAAATTTCCCTCTTTATTCATAATTGTCTGAATATCCGTTTTCCATAAATAAGATGTTTTTTTTAATAATGGAAAGAGCAATCCGAGATATCCAGCTTGTTACCGGGTACTATAACATAATGAGTTTGATACGTCAATGCGTTAAAGTATAAAAACAAGAACATAAAAGGATTAAAAGGCGGACAATTGAAATAACGTCGATTTTTCAGGGATGAAAGCATTTATCATGCAGGCACAGTGATCATTTAATCCATAACGCAGAGTAAAAAAATCACCGAAAAATGTCAGGTTAGATTATAATGAGACGGAACGGGTTGATAATCCGGCTGCAATGGATGATTGACGAAGATGTTTCGTTAAAGCAGCAATTAAAATAAGCAGAAACAAGGAGGCTTTAAAAATGGCAAAAAATCGTTTTGAAAAAGTATATGCACAGGGTGCTGCTTACTGGACTGAAATCTGGGTGGATACAGAAACAGGTGTTAACTATTTGTTTCATGGTGGCGTGGAGATAGGCAGTGGTCTTACACCGCTTCTTGATAAAGATGGAAAACCCGTGGTAACACCGGTAGATCATGAAAAGAAATCGAAACTGTTTGGATGATGAGGATATAACTTATCGGAGATTACGAAGTAATCAACGATAAAAGGCGCGGTTTTTGCGCCGTATTTCGATTATAGGGCTCGCGTAGCGGTTCCTATAATATAACTTATCGGAAGTTACAAAGTAACTTTCGATAAAAGAGCCATGAAATGGCTCGCATTTCGACTATAGGATCCGAAAAGCAGTAAGGTGCATTATAATAGAGT
>CAVDGK010000313.1:0-2156 GCA_963607995.1 Oscillospiraceae bacterium
ACTCTGAAGGGAGAGATGAAAATGAGGACACATTTTTTTGCAGCCGGCAATGCCTTCCACAAATTTTTCTGTCATGATTCCAGGTTCCAAAGACCCCAGGCGAATTCTTTCGATGCCGTCAATTTTCTCCAATTCAAAGATCAAATCAAGAAGTGCTTCATTCGTCCACTCTTCTACAGCCTTGGGAGTGCGGATAGGATTTTCATTTTCAAAATCGATACCATAAGAACTGATATGGATACCGGAGAGAACAACTTCCTTAGCCCCATTCTGAGCCAGGGTACTGACTTCCCTGATAATATCTTCCTGCCGACGACTCCGAACACGTCCTCTGGCAAAAGGAATCAGACAATAGCTGCAGAACTGATTGCAGCCGTCCTGAATCTTCACAAAAGCACGGGTGCGGTCCAGCGGCTTATCCAAAGCCATTTCCTCATAAACCCGTTCCTTATCGATTTCCGGCACATAATCCCGGCTATTCTCCGGTGCAATAAGATAGTCCTTCAGGATTTCCGGCAGACGGCCTTTTTCATTATTTCCAATGGCAATGTCTATCGTGTCATCGGCAAGGAGCTGTTCCTTGGCCTCCTGAACATAACAACCGGCCGCTACCACCACGGCTTCAGGATTTTTCTGACGTGCCTTATGCAGCATCTGGCGAGATTTTTTATCCGCCATCTGGGTTACCGTACAGGTGTTAACCACATAGACATCTGCCCTTTCATTAAAGGGCACGATGGCATAGCCGGCATTTGCAAGCAGCTGTTTCATGGCCTCGGTTTCGTATTCATTTACTTTGCATCCCAGGTTATGAAATGCCGCTTTCATTGTCATCTTCTCTTCCATCACACTATCTTTTTTCTATTTTCTCTGCTTTCAAAGTCTTGACGCACTCTCAAATTCTGCTAAACTAAATGTAAGAACAGCTTCTAATTGAATACTAGGAGGAATTGCTTCATGAAGACTATCAAAGTGTCTTTAAATTCTATTGACAAAGTCAAGAAATTCGTTAATGACATCAATCGTTTCGACTGTGATTTCGATCTTGTTTCCGGTCGTTATGTCATCGATGCTAAATCGATCATGGGTATCTTCTCCCTCGATCTTTCCAAGCCGATTGAATTAAATGTCTATGCTGAAAATACAGAATTAGACGAAGTTCTTGCAGTATTGGCTCCCTTCGAAATCAAGGACTGATTTCAGAGCCTGCCAAAAAAAATGATTCCGCAGCCTGCTTTGATGTGGGCTGCGTTTTTTTATCTAAAATCATCTACGCTATTGGAATATGGAATAATAAATTTTATCCCCTATAATTCCCGGATCACGTCATGCCATACACATCAAATTCGGTTCTGTATCAGTAATCTTATATCTGTCCAAATTCGTGCACATTTCCGAGGAACGTTTAACTCAGTCAGAGCCTGGACCCCGACCGAGTTAACCTTGGAATCCTCTATTATTTAATCTCAATAATTTCCGTTGTTTCGATGGCTTCTTTCATAAGGTCATCGATTTTTTCTTTAAGACGCATTTCTGAATGCTCAATGGTCTTAAGATTTGGCTTTGTTACCGGATGCTTGGCCACAAAGATCGTGCAGCAATCCTCGAAGGGCAGGATTGAAGTCTCATAAGTACCAATTTCCTTAGCCTTGATAACGATATCATTTTTGTCAAAAGCGATCAGCGGACGGTAAACCGGCAGTGTGCACACCGCATTGGTTGTCACCAGTGACTGCATGGTCTGGGAAGCTACCTGACCGATACTTTCACCTGTAACCAGGCCAAGAGTATGATTTTCCTTAGCAAAATGTTCTGCGATCCGCATCATGTAACGACGCATGATAATGGTCAGTTCTTCATGGGGACAGGTATCGTAAATATAAAGCTGGATATCCGTAAAATTAACCACGTGAAGTTTGATGGGACCTGTATAAAGTGCCACTTCCTTAGCCAGATCCACAACCTTCTGCTTAGCTCTTTCTGAAGTATATGGCGGTGCATGGAAATAGACTGCATCCAGGCTGACGCCGCGTTTTGCCACCATCCAGCCGGCTACCGGTGAATCGATACCACCGGAAAGAAGAAGAGTAGCTGAGCCGCCGGTTCCTACAGGCATACCGCCTGGACCCGGAATAATCTTTGAGTAAACATAGATA
>CAVDGK010000314.1:0-2133 GCA_963607995.1 Oscillospiraceae bacterium
ATTTAAGAAGCTGATTCGGGCTATTATCCGTGATTTCGATAATCTGCCCATTACAGATGAAAAGAAGCCTCGTGTTGGTATCGTCGGTGAGATTTTGGTTAAATATTCTCCACTTGCCAATAATGACCTGGTAGGGCTCTTGGAAAGTGAAGGAGCTGAGGCAGTTGTGCCGGATATGCTGGATTTCTTCAACTATTCTTTCTACAACTCCAACTTTAAGTCTCAGTATCTTGGATTTAAGAAGAAATCAGCCCGCATTTCAAATTTGGGAATTCGCGCTATCGAATTTGCCCGTAAGGCTGCCTCCGATGAATACCGAAAGAGTCGTCACTTTACACCGCCGGCTAACATTGCTGATCTGGCCAAAACAGCATCGCCTGTAGTTTCCAATGGTAATCAGACTGGTGAAGGATGGTTCTTAACCGGCGAAATGCTGGAGCTGATCGGTATGGATGTTCCTAATATTGTCTGCATTCAGCCTTTTGCCTGTCTGCCGAACCATATCGTTGGTAAGGGTGTCATTAAGGAAATCAGACGACGTTATCCTCAGGCCAATATTGCAGCCGTGGACTATGATCCCGGTGCTTCAGAGGTTAACCAGGTGAACCGTATTAAACTGATGCTTTCCACAGCCAGACAGAATATGGCGAAAGAAGCAGAGCAGAAATAATTATTGTTCCTTGTTATAAGCATATGAAAAAAACCTTCTATTTATCGATCATTGATAAATAGAAGGTTTTTTTATGATGGACAGGAAATTTCGGCGATTTCTTCAATGGTGAGATGAAGCTTGGATACAAGATTTGTATCTGCAGCACGGTAATACATTTCTTTACCATCCCGCCTAGAAACAATAAGACCTGCCGTTTTAAGAAGCCTGAGATGATGGGAAACCGCCGGACTGGACATATTGGTCAAAGCTGCAATATTGATGACACACTCTTCCGTATGGCATAAAAGCCAAAAAATACGAAGTCTTGACGGATCTCCCAGCTGCTTTAAAGCCTCCGCCACCGTGGTGATCACCTCTTCGTCCGGCAGGTGACGCAGAATTTCCGCTTCTTTTTCAATATCCTGATGATTGTGTGGCAGTTTTAATTCTTCAGCCATAAACCCGTTCCTTCTTCCTTTAATTCGTGTCTTTTATTTTATCCAAATCCCCTATGGATAGCAAGTAAAACGATACGCCGTTATTCATATTAACAGTTTAAAATCCTATAAAGCAGTTTTCTTTCGATCCATTACGTTTAAATCGATAATGAAAGCATTCTGCAGAGTTACTCCGAATAGGATGTTGGCAAAGCAATTCCAGCAATTTGCATTATGTAACAAAGTCCTACTGAACAGATATCATTTTGGGCTCTGTTTTTTACAAAAAACGCCTCATTATTTCGAACAAAAATGTTTTATTTTAACAAAAGAATTTGCTTGTCATTAAACCTCTATTTACTTTATACTTTATGTAAATCAAGTGTTATCTGAAAAGAATACACTGGTCATAAGTCCCGGTTCCTGTTCTGTGTTTGGCTCACCTTTCACACGGATCCAATCTAAAATCGGGCATAATCAAAAAAAGGAGAGAATATCCGCCTATGAAAAACACATCAACAAATTACACTTCCCCCTATGAACTCAATGGACGCATTCCCCTTAAACAAGCCATTCCCCTGGGTTTGCAGCATGTCCTTGCCATGTTTGTAGGTAACCTTTCACCGCTTCTTGTTCTGATGGCCGTCTGCGGCATCACAACGGATGCCGGTTATTCTACCCTTCGTGTCTCACTGCTTCAAAATGCCATGCTAATAGCCGGTGTGGTTACTCTGATTCAGCTTTATCCCATTGGTCCTGTGGGTGGTCGCCTCCCCATCGTTATGGGTACTTCTTCAGGTTTCATTGGTATCAACAAGGCCATTGCTGTCAGTATGATGGCTGGCATTTCTGCCGGTACCATCACATCCAATGTGGAAGCCGGCATCTACGCTTATGGTGCTATTATGGGAGCTTCTCTCATCGGTGGTCTCTGGGAAGGTTTCCTTGGACTTTTGATCAAACCACTTCGTAAATTCTTTCCTTCTGTCGTAACCGGTACCGTTGTTATTGCCATTGGACTCAGCCTTTTTTCAGTCGGCATCG
>CAVDGK010000315.1:0-2133 GCA_963607995.1 Oscillospiraceae bacterium
TTTTTATGCCTTCGATTGCGGAAATTGGCTCAGAGAATACAGAAGACACCAGTGAGTCCATGTGTGCCGTGGTTAAGGGCTATCCCATGGTCATTCGCAATTCTGACTCCCCTCAGGAGCAATGGAACATTCCTTTTGATGCTCCTTTATTTTACTGGAATCGGGAAGAAGATATGGAAGCCCAGCTGGTGGCTTATATGAAGGATACCTTTTCCACAGATGCGGATAAGGTAAAGGCTGCAGCGGCAGCGGGTAAAGCAGCCATGGAAGAATTTCATGCCCGTTTAAAAGAAGCGGGAAGTAAGGTTCTGGAGGAAGTCAGGGAAAAAGGCACGTATGCTGTGGTTTTGGCATCCAGACCCTATCAGAATGACAATTTGGTAAACCATGGTCTGCCGAAAATGCTGACCGAATTCGGCGTTCCGGTATTGACAGCAGATGCCCTTCCCGGTCTGGAGAAGGTGGATCTTAGTCAGAGCCGCTTGGATGTGGTAAATAATTTCCACGGACGTATGCTGGCATCGGCCATTATGGCAGCCAAGGATCCCAACCTGCAATATGTGCAGCTGGTAAGTTTTGGCTGTGGTCATGATGCCTATCTTTCTGATGAGATTCAGCGTTTGATGAAAGAGATTTCCGGGAAATCCCCCTTGATCCTAAAGTTGGATGAGAGTGAGGTTCAGGGGCCCTTGAGAATTCGTGTTCGTTCCTTTGTGGAGACCATAAATATTAGAAGGCGAGACCAGGGCTATCAGTTAAGCAAAAAACAGGAGCTTGAAGATCCTTATCCAGTGAAGTTCGAAAAAGAAGATGTGAAAAATCGTACGGTTTTGGTTCCTAATACATCTCATGCTTTTTGCCAGATTATGTCTGCGGCTTTATCAGCTCAGGGCATCAAAGCCATTCCTCTGGAAATCGGTCGTGAAGAGGCCATTCGTCTGGGCAAAAAATATGTGCACAATGACATTTGCTTCCCGGCACAGATTGTTATCGGCGAGGCTTTGGCAGCTCTGGAGACAGGAAAATACGATCCTTCTAAGACCGCTATAGGTATGGGAAAATATATTGGAGATTGTCGGTTGACCCATTATAGTGCCCTTCTGCGCAAGGCCTTAGATGATGCAGGATATGAGCAGGTGGCCATTTTGACCAATGATGATGAGGATTACCACGATCTTCACCCAGGCTTCCGTATGAATCTGAAATCCGCCCTTTTGCTGGCGGCAGCCTTGCCCATGATTGATATTTTAGAGGAATTGCTGCGGAAAATTCGTCCTTATGAATTGAAGGAAGGAAGTAGCGATAGAGCCTTTGAAAAATCTATGGACTATATTGTGGAAGGCATGGAGCAATCCGGACTTAGGGGACTGAAGAATGGCTTTAAAAAGGCCATTGCCTGCATGAGTAAAATCAAATATGATCGCAGCAAAAAACGACCCAGAGTTTTGATTGTGGGAGAATATTTGCTGAATTTCCATCCAGGTGCAAACCATGAGATTGAGAGATATTTGGAAAAGAATGGATTTGAGATTATAGAAGCCAGAATGACAGACGTGATTCGTAAGACATATTTCTGCAGAGATGAGCAGATTCAAAAGTATCATTTAAAGAAGCCTTTTGGCAAGAAGGTTTGGTATCATGTAGCCAATGAAGCCTTTGAAGTGGCACATTCTGTAGCGGATCGCATTGCCAAAAAGCATCCCCTTTATGATAGGGCCACTCGTCTTCCTGAGATTGCAAAGAAGAGTGATCCCATCATCCCCTATACTTTTGATGCAGGGGAGGGTATTCTGATTCCAGGAGAAATCCTTCATCATGCGGAGCATGGCTGTCGGGCCTTTGTTATTCTGCAGCCCTTTGGCTGTTTGCCCAATCATGTAGTGGGACGAGGAATTGTAAAAAGATTACGTGAGCTTTATCCGGAATCTCAGATTCTGTCTTTGGATTATGATCCGGATGTCAGCTTTGCCAACCTGGAAAACAGACTGCAGATGCTGGTAATGAATGTGAAGGAACAGGGAAGAAATCAGCAGGAAGCTGCCAATTAATTTTTATTTTAGTGTAAAGTTTCCTGCAGAAATCTCAGATAACTTTCAAGATATATCTTATGGATAATAGACAGTAAGGCGGAGT
>CAVDGK010000316.1:0-2119 GCA_963607995.1 Oscillospiraceae bacterium
CAGTATCCATGATAATGGGCAATATGAGCTCATTTGCCACAACGGTTACAGCTGCTGAACAAACAGAAACAACAGATGAAAATCAGCAATCTGGTTCGGAAGATTCAGGGAAAAATAATACTGAATCGACGGAAGACACAAATCTTTCAGAACAGGATGCTGAGAATACGGAAGATGCAGATAATCAGGAGAAAAGCCAGGACTCTGCACCGGAGGAAAGTACTTCGGAAAACAAAACTGAAGAATCTCCGGAAAATCCTGCTGAAGAAGTTCAAAACGGGAGCACGGGGAATGATAGCACGAATACAAGCGATGGCACAGCTATGCCGAAAGTGACGGAAAATAGCAATGCCACATTCACCATTCGCTGGAATGATAATGGCGGAAAAGATGAGGCTAATTATACCCAAAGACCTGAATGGGACGAAATAAGCAGTAACTATGTCCTAAAATATGCCTTTGATGATGGTGAGTACCAGGAATTGACAGCCGATGCCCTGAAAGCATACGGCTTGGCTTCGGTGCCGGAACTTACGCCGGATACGGACACAAGTCTTACATCCTGGACATTTACATTGAGTGATCTTCCTACAAAATATACCGTGGATAACGGGCTAGGTGAAACAACCCACAAGATCAGCTATGCCATTGAACAGACTAATGTGCCGGAAGGTTACACCTGTGATAATAATCTTATCAAAATGAATGATAAGTTGACGAATACGGTATATGTAAATTATGAAGCCACCATTGTCTGGAAAGATAATGATGATAAATATGCAACAAGACCGAAAAGAAAAGATCTTGATGAGAAGATCAAAGACGGTACAGTTCAGGTAATATGTTATGATGCCAACACAGGCGGCGCACCTGAGATTGTGGAAGTTACATCGGCAAACTTTAAATTTGATGATGAAGATGGATACGAAACCGTAGAACTTATAAACCTTCCCTGTTACAACTCGGAAGATAGCCACTATGGATCGCCCTATATTTACTCTATTGTCTTTACCCCAGAAGCTAATACTGCGGAACAGGGTGATACCTATGAAGGCACCTATCTTAATGTAGATAATTATGGCTCCTATACAACGGCCCTTTATAATGGGGGAACATTAACGGAGCTTTTGACGAATACCACGGATTTCACTTACACAAAGAAGTGGGATGACAATAACAACGAGGACCGCCCGGATGCCAGACTCTATTTCTATGTTGCAACAGAGGACAGTATCACCAGCGGCAGTTTTAATACCAACCAGGCATCAGCCGTTGAAGGTTATTCCTATATTAATGTTGATAAAGAAGATGTTTCAAACAAAACCATTTTGTCCGGTTTGCCCAAATACAACGATCAGGGTGAACGGCTTGTCTATTTTGCTTTGGAAAAAGGTTTGACAGGTGATTATATTTCCGGCGTTGACAATACAGATACAACAGCGGACGAAGAGGTAAAGAATGTATTTGATAATATCAAAGGCTCTTACCTTGATCATTCTACCGGAACTTATTTCCCAAAATATCTTTTAAATGGCGGCACCATTGATAACCGGCTTTTTGGTTCGGTTACGGCCAGCGTTACCAAAACCATTAATGCGGTTTCCATGCAGGAAATGAGCGGAGCTGAAGTCAAATTTGTACTTCAGAAAATGGTAAAGGAGACAGCAGAGGATGGCACGGTAAGCTATAGCTGGGTTAATGCCACCAACGAGGACTTGCTGGATCCGGGAACTGAAGGCGATGGACTTGAACTGACCCTCGATGGTTTCCGGTCTGAAAGCATGACTCGGAGCGGACAGAGCCCGGATCTTAAGAAATACAATGAAAATGGCGAAAAGGTTATTTATCGTTACAAGGAAGTTTCTGTTTCGTTAAATGGTTCAGATGCCAAGGAAATTACCTGGGATGAAAGTGATATAACACCGGAGAACATGTCTTATACCACAGCTGAAGATGTATCCATGGGCAAATATGCTCCCGGCGTTGGTGATGAAAATGTCGATCTTTATCTTTCCGGCACAACCACTACAACCGTTTCTTCTAACGGCTCTACCGAGACTGTGGTTGAAAATGATATCAACGCACCCTACATTATTAAGATGAATAAAACCTGGACTGC
>CAVDGK010000317.1:0-2114 GCA_963607995.1 Oscillospiraceae bacterium
GGTTAAATTCATTATAATCTATAAAATATGGAATATATGGACAAAAACGATTTACTCAAGCTCGATCGTGCCGGGCGGTTTCGAGGTAAGATCATACATTACACGATTAACTCCCTTGACCTCATTTATGATCCGGCTCATAACGGTCTGAAGGACAGCAAATGGAATTTCCGCTGCCTCAGCCGTCATAAAGTCGATAGTACGAACGGCACGGACAACGACAGCATAATCATAAGTTCGCTCATCACCCATGACACCTACTGAACGCATATTGGAAAGAGCTGCAAAGTATTGATTCGGCATCCAAGGTGCCTCTACTCCATGTTCTTCCTTATATGCCTTTGCTGCTGCATCCACCTCTGAACGATAAATATAGTCAGCATCCTGAACGATACGAACCTTATCTGCCGTAACTTCTCCAACGATACGGATGCCAAGACCCGGACCCGGGAAGGGCTGTCTGAATACCAGATATTCCGGCAGACCAAGTTCAAGACCGGCTTTTCTTACCTCATCTTTGAAAAGATTACGAAGGGGTTCAATGATTTCCTTGAAATCTACATAGTCAGGAAGTCCGCCAACATTATGGTGGGACTTAATAACAGCTGATTCACCGCCAAGTCCAGACTCAACCACATCTGGATAAATTGTTCCCTGAGCCAGGAAATCAACCTTTCCAATCTTCTTTGCCTCTTCTTCGAAGACACGGATAAACTCTTCACCAATGATCTTACGTTTCTTTTCCGGTTCTGTTACACCGGCAAGTTTAGCATAATATCTCTCCTGCGCATTAACCCGCACAAAATTAATATCAAATGCCCCGCCTTTTCCAAAGACGCCTTCAACCTCATCACCTTCATTTTTTCTGAGAAGGCCATGATCAACAAATACACAAGTTAGCTGTTTACCGATAGCCTTGGCTAAAAGAGCAGCCAGAACGGAAGAATCAACACCGCCGGATAAAGCCAACAGTACCTTGCCGTCTCCAACTTTCTCCCGAATTTCTTTAATGGTATTTTCTACGAAAGAATCCATTTTCCAACTGCCGGCAGTCTCGCAGATATTTCTGACAAAGTTGTGCAGGATTTCCTTACCGCGGACGGTATGAAGAACTTCCGGATGAAACTGAATCGCATAAAGCTTTCTGCTTACATCAGCAGCCGCTGCCACCGGACAATCTGCCGTATGCGCAATGATTTCAAATCCTGGAGCCGTTTTTGAAATATAATCAAAATGGCTCATCCAGACAATTGTTTCATCCTCAACTCCTGCAAAAAGTGAATCCTTGCAGCCATCAATATAAGTAGCTGTTTTGCCATATTCGCGAACCGGTGCCTTTTCAACCTTGCCACCCAGCACATGCTGCATCAACTGTGCACCATAGCAAAGACCCAGAACCGGGATTCCCAGTTCAAAAAGCTCTTTTGTATAAGTCGGTGCACCTTCCTCGTAGCAGCTGTTCGGACCGCCTGTCAGAATAATGCCCTTGGGATTCATAGCTTTAATCTGATCAATCGGTGTCCGATATGAATAGATTTCGCAATAAACCTGGCATTCACGCACACGTCTGGCAACCAGCTGGTTATACTGACCGCCAAAGTCAATGACAATGACTTTTTCCTGATTTTTAATGCTCTGCTCCATACATTCTCCTCTTAGAAAATATTTTCCCTCATAAAAATGCGGGTTAGCTTTCATTTTATTTTAAGCCTTTCCTGCCGCACTCACCGGTGTCGGGCGCGATGAGGAAAATACAGATTCCACATCGAAAAGATCTTCAAATACATTTGTTTTGGCTGCGCCACTGATGGCACGCCACATCTGATAACCATCACAATCGATACGTCCCTGACGGAAATAGCCGTCCCGGATCTGAACCCATGACTTTGTAGACGCATCCACATTCGCATAAAAGTGGTAACCAACTGAATTAAAGTAGGCATAAACGGCATTGGTATCTGCATCATAATCATGCCAGTCACCAATATCCGCACCATGAGCAAAAATAATGGTATCTGTCTCACCCACTATATTGGCGACATTTTTTACCCACCGCTCATTATCGGCCTGTAAGGTAGCCACATCTTTCCCTGTAACACTTAAATGTCCCCAGG
>CAVDGK010000318.1:0-2106 GCA_963607995.1 Oscillospiraceae bacterium
GCCTTAAGGCTCTTAAGAAAATCACCACTGACAATGTGCTTCCGGAACTTAAGAACTGCACCTTCCGTATTGCCTGCGATGTTACAAATCCGCTGTGCGGTGAAACAGGGTGCTCGGCTATCTACGGACCGCAAAAAGGGGCTACTCCTGAAATGATCAAAGATATGGATCAGTGGATGGCTTCTTACGCTTTGCTTGCAAAAGAAACCTTCCCTGAAGCAGATGCCTCTTTCCCCGGTGTAGGGGCTGCCGGCGGTCTTGGTTTTGCTTTCAAAACCTTCCTTGGGGGAAGTCTTGAATCCGGTATTAAGATCGTCCTGGAAGAAACCAATCTGCGTCAGTATATGAAGGATGCAGATATTGCCATTACCGGTGAAGGCCGTCTCGATGGTCAGACCGTTATGGGCAAAGCGCCTATCGGTGTGGCTCACCTGGCTAAGGAATTCAACCTTCCGGTTCTTGGTTTTTCCGGATGTGTTACAAAGGATGCCGTTGCCTGCAATCAGGCTGGTATCGATGCCTTCTTCCCTGTTCTTCGTACTGTAACCAGTCTCGAAGAGGCTCTTCTTCCGGAAAATGCCATGAACAATATGGCTGATACAGTGGAACAGGTCTTCAGAACTATCCTGACTTTTAAAGCATAAACATTCGGGTCAACCTCTTTAAAACACGTTTCACGAGTTTTTAGGTTATCGCAGCAGTTACCAGAGTTTCGTGCAGCATGCACCTTAACTCGTCACTTCACCCAAATCAGCTAAAAAAAAGGAAAATCGGCAGCTTAACCGATTTTCCTTTTTTATTGTTTAAACTCTGTTTTGTTAGAAGTTCATTTTAGCCGCAAACTATTGAAGCAGCCATTTTTATATAAAACTTCTCTCTATCCTATCCCTTGCTGGTGATGGCTTCCGTAATTTTTATATAAACATCATCTTCCACTTTTTTTGCTTTTCCTTTTGCCGCATATCCCAGGAAATAGAAGGTACTGCGGGCACTGGGTGAGCCAGCGATGTTTCGCTTAATAAAATCAGGGATAATTTCATCGCTCATGCTGACAAGAATGATCGGTGCATTATACTGGGCCAGCAACTGGCCACCGGCTAAAGCATCCGGGAAATGAGCATCGCCTCCATGGGCAAATCCGACATTATCTGTAAGAGTCCCACCTTTTTTATTTACGAAATACTGAGCGATCTTAAGGGAAGTCTCGAACCTGTTCTTCCCCCCAAGCCGCACTTTATCCAGACCACAGGCACACGCATCACTGACAACTTTTGCATCACCCAGCAAAATAACGTGTTTAATACCATTCTTTTTGATGAAATCGATGGAACCCTGTCTCAAATTCAAAGTTCTGTCAGCCAAAAGAATCGGATAGCCATAAGCATAACTCCAGGACGAGGCTGATGTGGCATCTGCTGCACTAAGCCCCGTGGCAATCATCACCGTATCAGTTTTCTGTATCTTAACGGTCTCTTCCGCTATCTTAAGAGCTGTTTCAAACCGATTTTTTCCAGCAATTTTCTTAACATTTATACCATAGACTTTTTCCAAAGTCTCTGTTACATCTCCGGACATGCCATCGCCAAGTATGAACACATTCTTCACCACTCCAGACCAGTTTTCTTCCAAAAGGAGTCGGATATTTGCATCTAAAGTATCCAGCCTGTTTAAAAGAATGGGAGCATTCAGGACGCCTGCATAGGAATTGGCCGCCAGGGCATCCGGAAAATCGTTGCCTTTAACCAGGATGATGGTTTCGGCTCCCTCGGGATAAGCCGCCTTTGCAATATTGACGGCTGTAGCATAACGATCATCTCCGGCAATGCCGGTAAAGATTCTGCCCGTCTGTCTATACACCTGAATTTTGCAGGAAGCTGTATAGCCGCCATCTTCTGTTTGAACCGTGATCGTGGCTTCTCCCAAAGCCCTTGCGGTCACTAATCCAAAGGAATCAACTTTTGCTATTTCCTCGTTGCTGGATGTCCAGATAACATTTTTATTTAATGCATCATCCGGAGTTACGGTTGCTTTCAGTTTAAAAGACTCATTCAGTGACATTTCTCTCTCTGTCTCACTAAGAGAAACCCCCTTAACCGGAACTTTAAC
>CAVDGK010000319.1:0-2094 GCA_963607995.1 Oscillospiraceae bacterium
GCATCATGCACGGGAAATGCTCCCGGAGTTCCTTCAGGCCAGGCATTAGTATAACCCCAACCACATTTTACCGCCGGTGCTCCCGGTTTCTCTGGCATCATAGGATATTGCAGTCCATAAGGAGTATTTAAAATAAACTGAATGGCCTCATACTGTTTTACAAATCGATCCGGATTGCCGCCACGAACTACTTCCAACATATTCTGTTTTTTTGTTAACATAATATTATCCTCTCTTTCGTCTTATTGTCGTATTATAAAAAGTTCTCTGTTCTTTTCTTGAATTTCTTTTATATATCAATTATATTAAAGAAAATGCCCCCGGTAAACTCCGAGTAAAGACGGAATTTTTTATCTGTTTTACTACTTTTAGTAGGAAAGGAATTCACCATGAAAATACCCTTACAGCTTTTACTGGATCATGTAGAAAATGTGGTCGGACACATTGTAAATCCTTCAAATAATCAGCCAGCAATCACAAGCAAGGGCTGGTACCAGATGCAATATTGGAATCCCCTTTGGCTCGATCAGGAAGGAGTGCTTCTCTTTGGCAAAAAGGAGGATTTCCCCGACTCCCTGGAAGATCAGGGAATCATTTCTGTCGGAAAGCCCTCCCAGACGCTCCTAGCACATAATGATGTACTTTGGTTTGAAGAAAGAGAGGAAGCACTAGCTGAAAATGCTTTATATTTTCAGCTGCAACAGATTATGCTCCGTTTCTCCCGCTTGGATGACGAGTTAAATCAAATTCTGCACATGCACGGAAGTCTGCAGCAACTGACAGAAAAGGCCTATTCTTTCTTTGAAAACCCAATTTTGATCCACGATCAGGATTTCTACCAATTGGCTGCCGCCGGACTCACCGAGCAAGATCATCAATGGGATTATGATGCCAACATTGAACAATACCGGGTGCCCTACGATGTAATCAATGATTTTAAAATCAACCAGGATTATCTGGATACCATGCAGACTCGAAAAACCTCAATTTTCCCAGCAGATACTTTTGGCTATCAGATTCTCTATCTGAATCTTTGGTATTATGGAGAATATCGGGGCCGCATCCTAATCGATGAAACCAGACGCCCCCTTCTCCCCAGCGATGCCTATCTTCTGGAAGTATTTGCTGAGATTGTGAAGGAATATTTCCGCAGCAGCCTCTATTTAAGAAATATGCATAACTACCAGCTTTCCAAGCTGCTGCAAACCATGCTGACCGGGGAACCTACAGATGAGGCTCTGCTGTCCACCCGCCTTTTATACAGTGGTTGGGCGGTGCAAGATGATTATTTCTGTGCCTGCTTCTTCCCTTTGACCAATGATTTTTACACCCATGCCATTTCCTATCATTGCCGACAGCTAAGTGAGAAATTCCCCCATTCCTGCGTCTTTGAACAGGAAAAACATATCGTTCTTTTAATCAATGCCTCTCTATCAGAATGCAGCATACAACGTTTTCAAAGCGATATCGCCGTTTATCTGCGAGACGGCCTCATGAAGGCCGGCATCAGTTCTGTGGGCCATGATTTAAATGAATTCTACTATTATCATCAGCAAGCTATCAAAGCCTACGAAACCGGCCTACAGCAGGACCCCACCTTCTGGTCCTACCCCTTTGACCGCTATCGCAGCAGCTTTATATTGCACCATGCCCTAAAGGTATTTCCAGCCCATTTTCTCTGCTGTCCAGAACTGGAAATTCTAAAAAAATATGATCAGGAGCATGGCAGCCAGCTGATGGAAACTCTGCGCTGTTATCTGACTCATGAAAGAGCTCTGCTGAAAACAGCTGAATTGCTGGATATTCATAGAACGACACTCTTGTATCGAATCCGGAGAATTGAAGAATTGACGGGGTTGGTGCTGGAGGATGAGAAGGTAAGATTTGATCTGTTGATGTCATTTCGGTTGGGGGCGGGCATATAGAAAAGAGGAGCTGTTGTCTAAATATTTAGCACAACAACTCCTCAAAAATTGAGACGGTCTTATGGTCTCAGTTTCCTTTTTCCCTTATCATTTTCTCAATAAAGTCTACAGATTCCTCCAGTTCCTCAGCAATTTGAGGAATCGGTTTGCCCTTATCATGGAGCCTGAT
>CAVDGK010000320.1:0-2088 GCA_963607995.1 Oscillospiraceae bacterium
GCTGTAGAGGGTGCTGACCAGAAAATTATCGAAAATCCACTGAAAATTGTGAATGGTCATTATGAAATTGATTTTGAGGATTTTGAAGAAAAGATAAAAAAGTATCATCCGTCTCTTTATCTCATTGTCAATCCTCATAATCCAACAGGACGTGTTTTCACCAGAGCTGAGCTTGAAAAAGTCGTTGAGATTTGTGCAGAAAATAATGTTCGTATCGTTTCGGACGAGGTTCATTGTTTGGTCCTCTATGGTGAAAATAAACACACACCGATTCTGGCGGTAAATGAAAAGGCCAAGGAAATCAGTGTTCAGATCGTCAGCCTAAGCAAGGGATTTAATATTATGAGTCTGCCTCATGCCATTATTACCATTGCAAATCCGGAAATGCGTGAGGCTTGGATGAAGCAGATCATGGCTCATTCTTTTGGTTATGCTGTTAACAGTTTTGCCATTGCTGCCGTTACCACCATTATGAAAGGTGAAGCGGATGAATGGCTGAAAGAACTGACAGAGTATCTTCATAAAAATCTTCTTGAAATCCTAGATTTTATCAAAAAATATGACCTGCCGCTTACTCCATATGTGCCGGAAGGAAGCTTCCTTTTATGGGTTGATTGCCGGAAGGCTGGTATTGGAACAAAGCACCTGGATCATTTCTTTATGGAGAAGGCTCAGATTCATCTGGATGATGGAGAGGAAAATTTTGGTTCAGAAGGAGAAGGCTTTGTACGGATTAATTTTGCAGTTACCAATGAGGTATTAAAGGAGGCATTGGAGCGGATTCGTCGGGCATTTGGAAAATAACTGATGCATTACTTAGTGTAAAAGGGGGCTATAGAAATGGCTAAAAAAGAAAAAAGGGCCGAAAAGGAAATGACTATCGGTCGTGCATTATTTGGATTTTTTGTTCCGATTCTGGTGCTGATCGTTCTTATTGTAGTAGGGGCGGATGTTACCATCGGTGCATTAGCGGCATTATTTGCCATGGTTCTTTTTTGTATCTATATTGGTTATGACTGGGATAAAATTGATAAGGCTATGGCAGAGGGGATTAAGCAGATTGCCGGTGGTGCAATGATCATGCTTCTGGTAGGCTGTATGGTGGCCGTCTGGATGTCTTCAGGTACCATACCGTCACTTCTTTATTATGGTATTCAAATCATTACCCCAAAGCTTTTCCTGCCAATCTGTTTTATACTTCCAGCTTTTATGTCTGTTTGTGCTGGAACCAGCTGGGGCTCTATCAGTACCATCGGTGTAGTTCTTTGCGGTATGTCTGAAGGTCTGGGTATTCCGGTGGCGATGGCAGCTGGGGCCGTTATATCAGGTGCCTTCTTTGGGGATAAAATGAGTCCTCTTTCAGATACAACGCTGCTGGCATCTTCTTCCTGCGAGGTACCACTTTTTACTCATATCAAATCCATGTGGTATACAACGATACCTGGAACCATTATTTGCCTTGTGGTTTATACAATTCTTGGCATGAATGCATCAGGAAATATTGATACTGTGGCAATAGGCGAACTGACAAATGGTCTGACTACTAATTTTAATATTAGTTTGCTTCATATTATTCCCGTAGCATTGGTTCTCATTCTGTCTATTAAACAGGTTCCGGCTTTTCTGGCTTTCGGTGTAGGTATTGGCAGTGGTATTATCTGGTCCATGATTTTCCAAGGAAAAAGCTTCATTGAAAATTTAGGCTATATTATGGACGGCTTTTCCATCGAAAGCGGTGTGGATTCTGTAGATACTCTGGTTAACAGAGGTGGTTTCAGCAGCATGCTGTCATTGGTTGGTATACTGTTGGTACTGGGTATGCTCAGTGGTCTTTTCTCTGAGTCAGGTGTTCTGAATATTTTAGTTAACAGTCTTTCTAAGAAGCTTAATAAGCCGGGAACCATGATGCTGGGTGTGTGGATTTCCAGTTTCATTATCTGCTTGATCGGCGGTCAGTATCCGGCTATTGCTATTCCGGCTGTGGCTTTCAAGGATGTATGTGATGATATGGATATTAATCGAGCTGTTCTCTCAAGAACACTGGAGGATGTTGGTACCATGGTGGCGGCCATCATTCCCTGGAGTGCT
>CAVDGK010000321.1:0-2086 GCA_963607995.1 Oscillospiraceae bacterium
AAATATTTCCCATCTCTCAAGGAAGAATACGAAACCGTAATTCAAAAGTTGGAAGTGCTGGGGTGCTGAAAGCTATATTTAATGTATGGCACTTACAAAAATGATAAACCTTGAAGCTTTAAAGAGCTGTGAACTTTAAGTTCACAGCTCTTTTTTTCTTCCGTAATCGAACCGCTATTTAACGTAAGCGTATCTACACTAACGTCTTACCTTTTTTTGTCTATAATTCCATTTGCTTCCGCTTATAGGCCGCCAAGGTTCGAACCACAGCCTTCATATCCAGGGGTTTGGAAAGGTGGGCATTCATGCCGGCTTCCCTGGATGCCTTCTTATCTTCTGCAAAGGCATTGGCTGTCATGGCGATGATGGGAATGGTTTTTGCATCTTCCCGTTCAAGGGACCGAATCTTCCGGGTAGCATCGTAGCCATTAAGTACCGGCATCATAACATCCATGAGAATAGCATCAAAGGTGCCGGGGGATGCATTTTCAAAAACCTCCAGGGCCTCCTGTCCATTTTTTACTTCTTTGACGTCAGCCCCCTCATCCTTTAAGAAGAAGCTGGCAATTTCCATATTCAGTTCATTATCCTCTGCAAGAAGAATCTTCATGCCGGCAATGGAAGGCGTATCCATGCGGGGCTTCTTTTCACCTTCTTCAGGAGAGGATGTGTCAATTTCGAAGGGAAGATACACAGCAAAAGTAGTGCCCATATCCTTGATACTTTCAACGGTAATGGTGCCACCCATTTTGTCTACCAGCTTTTTTACAATGGACATGCCAAGTCCCGTGCCTGCATATTTAGTCCGATAGCCCGTATTTTCCTGGGTGAAGGGTTCAAAAATTTGCTGCAGAAATTCCGGACTCATGCCAATACCGGTATCCCGGCACTTAAATTCCAGCTGCATGGTTTTTTCATTGCTTTTTGTTTCCCGGCAGGTAATGTAAATCTTGCCATGGTCTTTATTATATTTAATGGCATTGCTCATAATATTCATCATGATCCGCTTTAAATGAATGGCACTGCCTATAAGACAAGTCTCGCCAACATGGTAATCCTCCTGGATGATCTCAATACCCTTGTCATCTGCCTGTTTTTTGATGGAATAAAAGACTTCCTTAGACACATCCATCAAATTAAAAGACACATGTTCCAGAACAACCTCTCCGGATTCCAGCTTGCTCATATCCAGAACTTCATTGATAAGGTCGAGGAGGATCCCGGAAGAATTCTTTATTTTTTCACGGCACTCATCTCTTTTTTCAATATCATTTTCAAATCGTTCGGAAATCTCCAGCATACCCATAATGCCATTAATTGGAGTGCGGATATCGTGAGACATACGAAGCAGAAATTCCGATTTACTTCTGTTGGCGCTTTCGGCTGCCTTCTTTGTCATTTCCAGCTCATTAAGAACCACCTTCAGGGTTTCATTTTCTTTCAACGCAAAGATGGTGGATTTTAATTTATCGGCATAGAGTTCAAAGAGACAAAAAACCATGCCATAAACGATGGAAAGACGCCCCATCCATTCAATATCATAGAAAGTGGACATAATGGTTGACGCAATAATGAAAAAGGCAATCAAAAGCAGGATGGCCGTATCCGACTTTTCATGTTTCTTCGACGGTCTGATGATGTAATAAACAAAGAGGAGCACATAGAAAATAACCACCGTTACGAAAATCCATCCATGAGAACCCCTGACGAAATGATTATCTGCCGTAAAGGAATAAAACGCATCCGTAAAGAAAGGGGATAAACCGCAAAGGACGCAGAGAAAAAGAGGAAGGGTCAGCAGAACTTTTGCCTTTTTATTATTTTCATGAGGCCAGAGATACCGCACAAAAAGGTAAACCAGAAGAGCTCGCAGCACATAGCACAGAGCCGATAAAAGGATGCGGAGAGCCGTAGGTTCACTCCAGTAACCTGTTATTTTTTCCAAATTAAAAGCAAAGAGCTCAACGCACTCACAAAGGAAGATATCCATGAACTTTTGAACATCTTCTTTATTCATGATATTTTCTTTTGTCAGAATGAAAGCAATAAACAAAAGGCCAATGATCTCGGCAAAATTATTGCTTAG
>CAVDGK010000322.1:0-2080 GCA_963607995.1 Oscillospiraceae bacterium
CATCAACTTCATTGTCTTCGGCTTCCAGTTCCTCAATTTTTTTCTCAGCTTTTTCCAGATCAGATTTAAGCTTGCGCTTTCGTGCCTCTTCAGCTTTTTGAGCTTTCCAGTCTGTTTTTGCGGCTGTTTCTGTAACCTTCGGTGATGGATTTTCAGGTGAAGGCGTATTTTTTACGGCAGATAGTTTTTCCTTCGTAAAGAGGAAATCATCGTAGTTGCCGGGATAGGAGAAGAGGGAATGATTTTCCAACTCCAGAATCCTGGTGGCAACACGGTTGATGAAATAACGGTCGTGGGAAACGGTTAATACCGTTCCGGTATAAGCAGTCAGGGCGTTTTCCAGAATTTCCTTAGACTGGATATCCAGATGGTTGGTAGGTTCATCCAGTATCAGAAAATTGGCTTCAGAGAGCATAAGTTTTGCCAGAGAGATACGGGCTCTTTCACCACCGCTTAAAAGACCAATGACCCGGAAAACATCCTCGCCGGTAAACTGAAAAGCGGCCAGCTGGGAACGTATCTGAGTGTTGGTTAAAGTTGGAAAATCATCAGATATTTCCTGGAAAATAGTTTTTGTGTGATCCAGTTCCTGCATTTCCTGATCATAATAACCAACCGCAACATTAGTACCGAAGTGAATCGTTCCCTGGTCGGCTTTTACAAGGCCGTTAAGGATTTTTAATATGGTTGATTTACCTGTGCCGTTGGGACCGATCATGGCAAGGCGTTCCCCTTTAAAAATCTCAAAATCGACATCTTTAAAGAGAGTCTGGGTTTCATATCCTTTCGAAAGTCCTTCTACTTTAAGGACGTCATTTCCGGACTCAAAGCGGGGAGAAAGCTTCAGCCTCATTTCAGACACATCTGTCTGAGGCTTATCAAGAACTTCCATTTTATTCAAGGCTTTTTCGCGACTTTCGGCCCGGGAAATGGATTTTTCACGATTGAAAGATTTAAGTTTTTCAATGACTTTAACCTGATGGGCCCTTTCACGTTCGGATTTCAGATAAGCCCGATAGGCGTCTTTTAAAAGTGCTGCTTTTTTATTGCTATAATCATCAAAGCTACCACTGAAGACATGGCATTTTCCGTTATCCAATTCCACCACTTTTGTTACTACCTTATTAAGAAAATAGCGGTCATGGGAAACAACCAGCACAGCACCTTTATAATTTTGCAGGTAGCTTTCCAGCCAGACAATGGCATTAAGATCCAGGTGGTTAGTAGGTTCGTCCAGGAGAAGCAGATCCGGTGCTGTCAAAAGAAGCTTGCCCATGGCAAGTCGGGTGCGCTGGCCGCCGGAGAGGATATTAACTTTCTTGGAAAATTCATCTTCTGAAAAGCCAAGACCTTTTAAGATGCCAACACATTCACTTTTTAAAGCGTAACCGCCCCCCTTTTCAAAGGCTTCCGTCAGACGGGCATAGCGTGCCATTTCATTTTCCAGGGCTTCACCTTCCAGCTTCTTCATGTTAAGTTCGGAAGTACGCATTTCCACTTCAAGTCGCAGAATATCCTTCTTAACTTCCATGAGTTCATCCATAATGCTGAGCTCTGATTTAATATCCGGATGCTGTGAAAGATAACCTATTACGGAATCTTTAGCCAGAACCACCTGACCTTCATCACATTCCATTTTCGATAGAATGATCTTGAGAAGGGTAGATTTGCCTGCTCCGTTGATGCCAACAAGGGCTGTCTTTTCATGGTCTTCAACATGGAAAGAGACACCTTCAAAAAGTTTATCTTCTCCAAAGGATTTTGCTATATTCTGAACATCTAATATCATAGATACCTCTATTATTTTCTATCATCATTTAAATATCCGTTTCAGCTGAATTCGGACACTTACACCATTTTATCCAAACATGTCCGTAATGTCCATAAGTTAACTTCTGATGATAATAAAGAGTGCAAACTTCATTCTTAAGAATAAAAGAGATCAATTAAAAGATTGACAAAATTTATCAATTAAAAGATTGACACCAAAATCACTCAAACGTATAATCGTTAAAGGATATTTGGAGGCGTTATGGAAGAAAAAAAGATTTCAAAAGCTGTTATTGCAAGACTTCCGCGT
>CAVDGK010000323.1:0-2076 GCA_963607995.1 Oscillospiraceae bacterium
GGTGGGCGATATCATGGACAAGTGCCGGATTTACCAGATGGGACTGAAACCGGGGGAAATCAAGGAGGCTTATCGCGTGTTCAAACGGTTCAGTCTCATTGACTTTGACGATGATATTACAGCAGAAGATGGAAAGGTAAGACTTTATCCATCCCTTCAGTTCTGCATGGATATTAAACAGCTTAATCAGGTCATAGAAGAATACAGCCCCGGTATAAAGGACGAAGAAGAGACCGAGGAAATTTTGAAAGAGGAGGAAGAAGAGGATGAATAAAACAGTTTTGCGGAACATTCATCTGGTGAACTGGTATGGTTTCGCCAATACGACCATTCCATTTTCTGAAGATCTGACTCTGATTTCCGGTGAAAATGAATGCGGCAAATCCACCATACTGGATGCTCTGAAATATGCTTATACCGGCGATACTCAGTTTAATAAGGCAACCAGTAATGGAAATACTGGCCTTGGCAAAAGAAACCTTGTTTCTTACACCCGATGCCTTCTAGATCCCAGTTCCGGCATTTATGCCAGACCGGTGGATAAGATGCCAAACGTTTATACACATATTGCCCTGGAATATTTTGATCAGGTCAATAATCATTCCTTTATTCTTGGAGTCATCATTGAAACGGGGACCACAGATATACGAGGTACTTACTGGTATGCTCTTGATGGCAAAACCCTGAAGGATATTCAGTTTGTTTATGAGGATCAGAAGCTTTTGAAGCCTTATGATGTTGTAGGTTTTAAAAATAAATACAAGGCTGAGATGAAGTCGAAGAAGGAAGGCATCACCCTCTTTATGCAAAAGACTGGCCTTAGGATTCCCTATCATGATGTAGCTAAATATCAGAGAAAATTGCGCAATATCATGGCTTACAATCCTTCAGCCAAGATTCAGGAATTTATTAAGGAATCTGTACTGGAAGAGCATGATGTTAATTTTGACAAGCTTAAGGATGCCAAGAAAAATATTGAAACTCTTAATAATTCCATGGAACAGATCAATCAGGAAATCAAGGATCTGGATTCTATCTTAAACGATTTTGCTGAGCATGATAAAAAAGCCCTTACCATTAAGGTGGATGATATCAAGATTCTTTATAAAGAGCTTCTTCTGAGTCGGAAAAACCTGGAAGCAGATGAGGCTGTCATTAATGAAAGTCGGATGACATCTGAACTTTTGGAAAGCAAAATCCGGGATGAAGATAAGGAAATCAATGAGATTGAAAATGCCTACTTGGAAGCGAAAAGCGCTCTTCAGGCTAATGACGTCGCCAAAGCTGTAGAAACTTCAAAAAAACTGATCAGCGGCTATAAAGAGCAGTTGGATGTTTTGGAGAGCAGCAAGGGAAAACTGGAAGCTTTTCAGGTTAAACTTCAGGAAATTGCCAATCGTCTGGAAAATTTTGCCCATAAAGATGAAATGCTGAATACAGCGGAAATGATCGTCTTAGAAGAGGAAGAGGCAGCGGCCAAGAAAAGATGTATCGAAGCTGTCAAAGAAAAGCTTTTGATCTTTCGCGATGAGATCATTGAGCAGTTGTCCCTCCTGAAAAAAGAACTGTCCGGCATTCAGACAGAGGGCAGTCGCCTTCAGGAAATCATTGATAATTGCAACAAAAATAAAGCGGATTATTCTCTTGTCCGTGAGCAAATAAGTCTTATTGATGAGATTAATCGTGAATTTAAAAAGAGAAATATACAGGAAGAGGCCCACATGGCCTGTGAATATGTCTCGGAAGTGAAAGATGAAAAATGGCGGAATGCTATTGAAGCTTTCCTGGGTATTCATCGTTATGCCATCATTGTGCCGGCGAATTGTTTTGATGTGGCTAATGATGTTTTTGACCATTCCCGCAATAGATATGTGGAGTTGGTTAATACCAAGCGTCTCATGGCCAGGGAACTTGAATGCGAGGAGGATTCCGTTTTCCATTTTCTTACGATTCAGAATGAAAATGCAGCGGCTTACTTCAAATTTTTCCTGGGACGCATTCATGCCGTACCCATTGACAAGGTACCGGATTATGAAATGCCATGTCCATGGAAGGCAAACTTAGCCGCAATATGGC
>CAVDGK010000324.1:0-2065 GCA_963607995.1 Oscillospiraceae bacterium
AAAAGGCCGGCATTCCTCATTACACAGGTGCTGACTCTTTCGCTTTAAACGGCGCTTTCGTCGGTTATGGTGTTGATTACGCAAACCTGGGTGTTGAAACTGCCAATACCGTTTACGACATTCTGGTTAATGGTGCTTCACCGGCTGATACAGCTGTTAAGACTTTCGATAATGGTACGGCTACTGTTAATACAGAAACCTGCAAAGCTCTTGGCTATGACTTCGAAACCATCAAAGCTGCTTTTGAGCCCTACTGCACAAAGGTTGCCGAGATCACCACAGCTGAAAGCTTCGAATAATTGCTTATCACTTCCTATGATTAATATAACTTATCGAAAGTTACAAAGTCGCTTTCGATAAAAGAGCCATGAAATAACTCGTATTTCGATTATAGGGTTCGCGAAGCAGTTCCTACACTATTTATTCTAAGGACACATGCGGAACCGGCCGAGTGCCGGTCCCGCTTTTATCTGTTTTTAACCATCATCAGGGGGCTGATTTATGGATTTACAAACAATTATCAATTTGCTTCAAACCACTTTGGAACTTGGTCTCATCAGTTCTCTGACTGTACTGGCTCTTTTCCTCAGTTATTCCATGCTGAACGTCTGTGATCTTTCCACGGACGGATGCTTCACTTTAGGGGCTGCCGTTGGTGCCACCGTGGCCATTGCAGGTCATCCTTACCTGGCTATTTTAGCCGCTATAGGCGCCGGCATTCTCTCTGGTTTCGTCACAGCTTTTCTCCAGACAAAAATGGGAATCGATTCCCTCTTAGCCGGCATTATCGTTAATACCGGTCTCTATTCCATCAATATCGCTGTCATGGGAAATTCTTCCCTATTGAATATGAATACAACGGTAACGGTATTTTCAAAAGCCCAGATGGCTTTCGGTGCCGTTCTTGGAGCTGATGGTGCTAACCTGGTAGTCATCTTCCTTTTCGTCATCGCCGTTATCCTGTTCCTTAACTTCTTCCTGAAGACACGGCTTGGTCTTTCCATCCGGGCAACAGGAAACAATCCAGACATGGTCCGTTCATCTTCCATTAACCCGGTTATGATGACTATCGTTGGCCTTTGCATCGCCAATGCTTTTACAGCCCTTTCAGGCTGTCTTCTCGGACAATATCAGAAATCTGTTAATATTGATATCGGTTCCGGCATGGTAACCATCGCCCTGGCTTCCCTCCTCATTGGTAACGCCTTCATGGGCAAGGGCAGCATTGCCAAAAGAGCTGTAGGCGTCGTGGTTGGTTCCTTTATTTTCCGACTTGTTTACACTATTGCCCTGCGTTTCCATATGCCGGCTTTCATGCTGAAGCTGGTTTCATCCATTATCGTTATCATCGCCATTTCCGGCCCTTACTTAAAGTCACGTATTCCTTTAATTAAGAGACAGTTGGAACTGAAAAGGAGGTCACGCTGATGCTTAATCTTAACCATGTTTCCAAAACCTTTAATATTGGAACAGTTAACGAAAGAAAGGCCATCGTTGACCTTTCCCTGGATGTAAAAGAAGGAGATTTCATTACCATCATCGGTTCCAACGGTGCCGGAAAATCCACACTCTTCAATATTATTTCTGGTTACTATCTGACGGAAGAGGGTTCTATCACCCTGGACGATATGGATATTACACTAATGCCGGATCACAAGAGAGCCCGCTACATCGGCCGGCTTTTCCAGGATCCCATGCTGGGCAGTGCTCCCGGCATGACCATTGAAGAAAATCTTTCCCTGGCCAAGGGTAAGGGCGGATGGCTCAGCAAAATGTCCCGAAAGGACAGAGAGGAATTCCGGGAACGTCTTTCCCTCCTTAATATGGGCCTTGAAGATCGCATGAAGCAGCCGGTAGGTCTCCTCTCCGGCGGTCAGAGACAGGCACTGACGCTTCTTATGGCAACTTATAATCCGCCCCGTCTTCTCCTTTTGGATGAGCATACGGCAGCCCTGGATCCTGCAACAGCTGATAAGGTTCTGGACCTGACCAATAAAATCGTTGAGGAAAATCATTTAACCTGTATGATGATCACCCACAATATGGAATCCGCTTTAAGCAATGG
>CAVDGK010000325.1:0-2035 GCA_963607995.1 Oscillospiraceae bacterium
TCATCCATCTTGCTGCCGGTATCCACCAGAGCTGTCGCCAGAATGGTCAGGGAACCGCCCTCCCTGATATTTCGGGCAGCGCCGAAGAAACGCTTAGGCATGTAAAGAGCCGTAGGATCAAGACCGCCGGATAAGGTTCTGCCGCTGGGGGGTACCAGAACATTATAGGCCCGGGCCAGACGGGTAATGGAATCCAAAAGAATAAAGACATCCTGTTTATGTTCTACCAGTCTCTTGGCTCTCTCAATGGCCATTTCTGAAACTCTCTTGTGATGATCCGGAAGCTCATCAAAAGTAGAATAAAGAATTTCCACATTTTCCCCATGCACCGATTCCTTCATATCCGTTACTTCTTCCGGACGCTCATCAATCAGAAGGATCATCAAATGGGCTGCCGGATCCCGACGAAGGATAGAACGGGCAATATCCTTTAAAAGGGTGGTTTTGCCGGCTTTCGGCGGTGAAACGATCATACCTCTCTGGCCTTTGCCAATAGGGCTGATCATATCCACGATACGGGTAGCAATGGAACCATCCGCTCTCTCAAGACGAACTCTCTCATCCGGGAAGGTGGGAGTCATTTTTTCAAAGGGCATGCGATGCCGTGACTCTTCCGGTGGGAAATTATTGATTTTTTCTACATAAATCAGGCCGCCAAACTTTTCATTGATTCCCTTAGGTCTTGCCTGGCCTGTAATCTTGTCACCGGTTTTTAATCCAAAACGTCTGATCTGGGATGGTGAAACATAGACATCATCGTCTCCCGGCAGGAAATTGTCGGAACGCATGAAGCCATAGCCATCTGTCAGCACCTCAAGAATACCGCTTACCGGACGGGTTTCCTTAAATTTCTCCTGATAAGAGGGAACAGGGGCCGCCTGATTTTCCTTCGGATCGGAGCTTTCAGCTGCTCCTTCCTGGGGCTGAATATTTTCTTTCGTTGCTTCTTCTTTCTGGGGAACTGCATTTTTTACATCCTGAGAATCTGTAGATAATACTTTTTCAGCTGTTGCTGTGAAATTGTTTGATGTATACTTTTCTTCCCCCATCTTATTTTCTACAGATGCAGGGCTTTTCTTTTCCTCAGGCTTTGCAGCGATTTCTTCCTTAGGGCGAATGATGCCATCAGCTGTAACAACTCTCGTTCTTCTATAGGGTAAGATTTCTTCCTGTTTTGCATCATTTTTTTCTTCTTTATGAACAGGAGCACCATTTTTATCCTGATTGCGCATTACCTTATACCGGGCAGGTTTTACCGATTTATTTGAGGCATTTTCTGTATCGGACTTAGCCTTGGGTCTTCTGCCTCTTCTTGGCTTTATGGTATTTTCGCCTGTTTTGTTTTCTTCTGCCTTATCTTCTGTCTTTACCTCAGGCGATTTGTCTTCAGATGTTTCCACAGTCTCTGTCTTTAAGACTGTTTTTTCTTCCTTCCCGTTTTCCGATGTTTTTAAGGTTTCCTGCTTTTTCTTTAAAGCATCCGCCTTACGGGGACGGCCTGCCCTGCCTCTCTTTTGAGGCATAGTTTTTTTCGCCTTATCCTGCTCAGGTGCTCCAGAAGTCTCTTTATGCTGTTTTTCCCCGGAAATGTTAACAGCTTCTTCTATCTGAGCTTTTTCGGGTGCTTTAGTATCATCTTTCGATACTATTTTTCCCTCCTCTTCCGTCTCTGCCTTTTCCGGCATTGCATTTAGAGCCTCTGTGCTCTTTTTCGCCGGACCTCTTTTAGCTCTTTTCACCGTTTTTTCAATGGAAGATTCTTTATTTTCTTCATTTGAGATTGTCTTCGTCTCATCATCTGCATCGGCTTTAAGCATGCGCTCAATCAATTCTTCTTTTTTAAGCGTTGAAATACCTTTAAGCCCTCGGGCCTTTGCCAGATCACGGATCTGCTTAAGCTGGAGCGTCATGTACTTTTCTTTTGTCATTTTCATAATTTTCCCTCACTGGAAGAGCTGTTTGATCAGTTATATCTTCTCCAATTCCGTGCAGAGAACAGGATCAGTATCGGGAATATTTCCAGACGTCCGATGAT
>CAVDGK010000326.1:0-2026 GCA_963607995.1 Oscillospiraceae bacterium
GTCCGGACTGGCGCATCAGTTCAATCTCGCGCTGAGATTTAACAGTTATAGCCATAATTTATTCCCCCAGGCAAGCGCGGATAGCGTTGAATACAACATCCATATCCTGCGTACCATCAACCGATTTAAGTACACCGGCCTTTGAATAATAATCAATAAGCGGCTGTGTCTGATCATGATATACCTGAAGACGAGTCTGAACCGTTTCAGGCTTGTCATCGTCTCTCTGAACAAGGTCAGAGCCGCAGGCATCGCAGACACCTTCTTTTGAAGGCTTATTATAAACAATGTGATAAGTAGCTCCGCATTTAAGGCAGGCACGGCGTCCGCCCATTCTGCGTACGATATGGTCATCCGGGACATCCACATCAACAGCTGCATCCAGTACCAGATTCATTTCATTAAGTGTCTTATCAAGAGCTTCTGCCTGAGGAACCGTTCTTGGAAATCCATCCAGGATAAAACCCTTTGTGCAGTCGTCCTGCTTGATACGATCAGCCACAAGATCGCAAACCAGTTCATCCGGAACAAGTTTGCCCTGATCCATATAGCTCTTGGCTTTCTTGCCAAGTTCCGTGCCGCCTTTAATATTGGCACGAAAAATATCACCGGTAGAAATATGAGGAATCTGATAAGCTTCAGCTAATTTAGCAGCCTGTGTGCCTTTTCCGGCACCCGGAGCACCCAGCATAATAATTCTCATACTACTTCTCCTTTATAGACATATAGGGACTGCCCGAAAAACGGGTAGTCCCTTACGGTTTTTAATCGTTTAAAAAGCCTTTATAGTTTCGTACAACCATCATTGATTCAGTCTGATTAATGGCTTCAAGGATAACAGACACGATAATGATCAGCGACGTTCCACCAAATGAAACGCTGGCATTAAATACACCGTTAAAGAATAACGGAATAATTGCAACGATGATCAGTCCACAAGCACCGATGAAGATAATATACTTCAGGATTCTTGAAAGATAATCAGATGTCTGCTTACCCGGACGAATACCAGGAATAAGGCCACCCTGCTTTTTCAGATTGTCGGCCACTTCAAGTGGATTGAAAGTGATCGATGTATAGAAATAAGCAAAGAACAGAATAAGCAGGATATAAATAATAAGACCAATATTGTAGATCGGCTTTGTCCAGGTGAACCAGTTGCTCTGGCTTAAAATACCCAGAATAGTTCCCCATACACCATCACTGCTTGTCTTACCGGCAAATGTTGCAATGATTCCCGGGAAGGACATCAATGATGAAGCAAAAATAACAGGAATAACACCACCCGTGTTGATCTTCAGCGGAATATGAGAAGCGTTGCCTCCGTAAACCCTGCGTCCAACCATTTTCTTTGAGTACTGAACCGGGATATTGCGAACGGCATCATTTAAAAGGATAACCAGAACAACCATCATAACAATGATTGCCGCAATAATAAGACCAGCCAATACGCCCTTGGCAAGTGTTTTTGTACTAATAAACTGTTCGTACAGGCTTGTCAGATTGCTTGGGAGTCTCGAAATGATGTTGATCAAAAGAACCATGGAAATACCATTTCCGATTCCTTTTTCAGTCATCTGTTCACCGATCCACATAAGGAATGCAGAACCAGCTGTCAGAGAAGCGACAATGACAACACCCTTTACAAAGTTCAGATCCGTGATCAAGCCCTGGTTGCCAAAACCAATCGTCATGGCGATGGATTCAAAAAGAGCAAGTCCAACCGTCAGGTAACGTGTAATGGCCACCATTTTTTTACGGCCATCTTCTCCATCTCTCTGCATCTCTTCCAGTGCCGGGATGGCAATGGTCAGAAGCTGGATGATAATGGAGCTGGTAATGTATGGTGTAATTGACAGAGCCAAAATTGAAAAGCTCTCAAAAGAACCACCGGTGAATGCATCAAAGAAGTTGAATGCATCACTGGTCTGGGATGAGAACCATTGTTTAAAATAAGAACTGTCAACACCAGGAACCGGGATCTGTGCCCCAATACGGATGATGACCAGGCACAGGAGTACATAAA
>CAVDGK010000327.1:0-2023 GCA_963607995.1 Oscillospiraceae bacterium
GAAATGAATCGTGAAGCCAATACGATCCTCTCCAAAGCTAATGATCTGGCCACCTCCAATACCGGTATTGCTTTAAAGACCGACATTGAAAAAGTCCGTGAACAGATACAGAATATCGAGTAAGGAAATGAAAATGAAAGAAAAAGGTGTTCTTACAGTGGTTTCCGGATTTTCCGGAGCTGGAAAAGGAACTTTGATGAAAGCCCTTTGCTCGCTTTCTAATAATTATGCTTTATCGATTTCGGCTACAACCCGTCAGCCCAGAGTGAATCCGGCGACAGGTGAGACTGAAAAAAATGGAAAAGAATATTTCTTTCTTTCCAAAGAGGAATTTGAAAATCTGATTGATCAGGATCAGCTGATCGAATATGCCTGCTATGAGGGCAATTATTATGGAACGCCCCGTGCTTATGTTGAAGAAATGCTTGCAGCAGGCAAGGATGTTATCCTTGAAATAGAGGTTCAGGGGGCCAACAAGGTGAAGGCGAAGCTTCCGGATACAGTGCTCGTCTTTGTTTCACCGCCATCTGCTGCTGAGTTAAGAAGACGTCTTGATAATCGCGGTACAGAAAGTGAGAGCCAGATTCGCGGACGGCTACGTAGGGCAACGTAAGAAGCCGAGTATATGCCGGCTTACGATTACCTGCTTATTAATGATAACCTTGATGAAACGGTTATTCGTCTGAATAGCATTATTCAGGCACAGAAGAGTAAAACCCGTTTCTGTGGTGATATAATGAAACAAATTACACAGGATTTAAAGGATCACATGAAAGGAGAAGGAATATTATGATGATTCATCCTTCCTATAAGGAAATGATAGACGCTGTTAATGCAACTTCTGATGACGATACGGTGCCGGTAGTAAGCAGCCGTTATTCCATTGTTATGGCTACTTCACATCGTGCAAGACAGATTGTTGATGGTGACCCGGTGCTGGTTGACCATGTTGCCGATAAGAAACCTCTTTCTATAGCAGTTGATGAACTGTATCAGGGAAAGGTTAAGATTCTTCATGGAAATTCTGAGGAAGAAGAATAATCAATTGATTAAAAGCAGGATGAGATTCATCCTGCTTTCGATTTACGCAAGGCATTGAACCAAGGTCCGTGCTCACACGAGACTTTGGCGACTGACGTGATAACTTGAGAAACTCGCAAAGCGTGTTTTTTATAGTTTATGACAATAGAATGTTCACAAAATTGCATTCTATTGTTTAACGGTACAAAATAAATTTTCTACAGGGAGATAAGCATGAAAGTCCTGATGGTATCACTGGGCTGTGACAAAAACCGGGTTGACTCTGAAATGATGATGGGCACCCTGGCGGCTTCTGGATATGACATTACTGAAAATGAAGAAGAGGCAGATGTTATCATCGTTAATACCTGCTGTTTTATTGGCGATGCCAAAAAAGAAAGTATTAATGCAATCTTTGAGATGGCTCAGCTGAAAGAAACAGGTTCTCTTAAAGCCTTGATCGTAACCGGATGTCTCGGAGTTCGTTACCGGGATGAGATTCTGGAGCAGATTCCGGAAATCGATGCCATTGTTGGAATCACGTCAGAAGACAAGATTGCTGGTGTTCTGGAAGAAACGCTGAAGGGACTACGGGTTGATGAACATACGGATATCAGTAGTAATCCGGTTTGGAAGCATGATCGTATTGTTAATACAGGTTCTGTTTCAGCTTATCTTAAGATTGCAGAAGGATGTGATAAAAACTGCACCTATTGCGTTATTCCTAAGGTAAGAGGCCATTACCGTTCTTATCCCATGGAGGATCTGGTTGACCAGGCACAGAAACTGGTGCAGAATGGTGTGCGTGAACTAATTCTGGTTGCGCAGGAAACTACCCTTTATGGCACGGATCTTTATGGTGAAAAATCGTTGCATAAGCTCCTTGAGGCCCTTTGTCGCATCGAAGATCTTCATTGGATTCGTATTCTCTACGCTTATCCGGAGGAAATCTATCCGGAAATGCTTGAGGTTATGGCTAAAGAACCGAAGATCTGTCATTACC
>CAVDGK010000328.1:0-2009 GCA_963607995.1 Oscillospiraceae bacterium
GTACTTGTATAATCCGCTTCTTTTATTATCTTAACAGCAAACTGATCTGTAGGGTTTAAAGTTTCATCCAAACGCTTTTCGATATGGTCCGGCATGTAATCCAGCACGTAAGAATAAAAAATCTTCCTGACAGCTTCTTTTGCAGGCAGTTCTTCATCCGAGAAATCAAAATAAAGCTCCAGGAATAATTCAAGAAGCTCACAGACACCTTCTTCATCTTTTTCAAAAATGCAGGGAATAATGCCCCTCAGTTCTGTATAAATGGCCGAAAGCAGCGGGCCATATTCCTCGCTCAGCATTTTTACAGCATATGCAGGATTTCCATAGGATTTTTCATAATGTTCCGGAAGAATATCACTGTATAGCAATCTGTTATCTGCTTTTTTTCCTTCCAGTGCAAGCAGAAGAAACCTGCTCACTTCATGAAAATAATCACGAAAAGGCTCGGGGACAATATTTTCTCCTTCTATTTCACGCAGCCTTCCGTAAGAGAGTTCAAAACGTTCACTCATTTTTAAGCCTTTCCTATCCCATTGGCAAATGTTTAATATTTCTTAAAGAATTTTCGGAAAGCGGGAGGATTTTCCGGTTACGCAGCTTTGTTTTTTATCAGCGGATGCCTGCCACAAACATGGTCATCCATACAACAAAAACAAGACCACAGGCAATGGTTCCGGCAACTGACAGTGTCAGTGATACGTCTTTTTCACGAAAAGATTTCATACCGTTAACAAATCCAAAAACAGCCAGCAAAGTGCCAATAATAGCCATGCCGCCTATATAGACACCAGCCTTTCCTCCCATAACCCAGGAAACGATAGAAGCTGCAATTAAAAGACCAATGGAGGCAATACCTAAACCGGTTGCCTCCTTACCTCCTCTTGACTGTTTTCTTTTAATAAAATTAAAGCTTTGGTTCTTCATTCCAAAATTTATTCCTTAGCACCGTACTCTTTATAATAAGCATCGATAGCTTTCTTAAGCTCATCGTCAATGATCACACGGTCCTGCACCGGTTTATTGTAAAGGCATTCAACGACCTCATCCATAGTAACAATGGCATGGGTATCAAATCCATAGATATCCTTGATTTCATCCAGGGCACTCTTAGCACCGCCTTTACCGATTTCCTGACGGTTAAGGGAAACCATAAGACCAACTATTTCCACATTTGCAGCGCCCTTTACTTTCGGTACTGTTTCTTCCATGGATTTGCCGGAAGTGGTAACATCCTCGATCATAACAACCCGATCGCCATCTTTTAACTCACTGCCTAAAAGGCCGCCTTTATCGGCACCATGATCCTTTGTTTCCTTACGATCTGAGCAGTAACGAATTTCCTTGCCATAAAGATCGCTGAAGGCAATCGCTGTTACAACACTAAGTGGAATCCCCTTATAAGCCGGTCCAAAAAGAACATCAAAATCATCGCCATAAACATCATGGATTGCCTTGGCATAATACTGTCCAAGTCTCTTAAGCTGTGACCCGGTTACATAAGCTCCGGCATTCATGAAAAAGGGAGACTTGCGTCCGCTCTTTAAAGTAAATTCGCCAAATTTAAGAACATTGGCTTCAACCATAAATTCAATAAATTCTTTTTTATATTGTTCCATGATAATGCTCCTTATCTATACAAATCCCTAACAGCACCGATCAGTTCGTTAATGTCATCAATGCCATTGTCTTCAAGATATTTTTCCAAACCGGAAATCACATTTTCCGTTGTTTTGGGTTCAAAGAAATTCGCTGTACCAATGGCTACGCCTGTCGCTCCGGCCAGAATAAACTCCAAAGCATCCTCAGCTGTCGCGATTCCACCCATACCGATAATAGGAATCTTAACCGCCTGAGCTGCCTGGTATACCATACGAATAGCAACAGGTTTAACAGCAGGACCAGAAAGACCACCGGTTCTGTTGGCCAGCATAAAAGTTCTCTTTTTTACATCAATGCGCATGCCCATCAGCGTATTAATCAGGGAAATTCCATCTGCTCCCCCGGCTTCC
>CAVDGK010000329.1:0-2006 GCA_963607995.1 Oscillospiraceae bacterium
ATTATCAATAGAATCTTTCACCTGCGAAATCCCGCTTCCAGCGAATAGAGTCTGCCTCCCATCCAGCAATCTTTTCTTTTAACAAAATTCCTTCTCCATGAGACTTCCAAAAAGCAGATCCGTTTCCGGAAGCCTCTTATTATCAAGGGCTGCTGCCGGAGTGAAAGTCATTTCACCGAACCTCACTCCTTTCTTCGTCAGATAAAGATCCACCCTTACAAAGGGAATATCCCGGCTCAGCCTGTCGGCAATCTCAAAAGCCTCTTCCAATCCTTCCGGCTTCGGCAATTCAAACTCCTCCGGTGCATTGACAGAATCCCGATTAATCCGCAGTAAATGAAAATCCCTGTCAAAGAAATAGAATTTCGGCCAACCTTCTTCACGACCGACACACACCATGACGCAATAGGCATTTCCATCAAAACAATAAAATTTATAATCATCCGGCAGAGAACCATTCTCATTTCCTATATATTCCTCAACCAGGATTTTCTTTTCCACATTTCGATACTGCAGTTCTGAAAAATAAGCCCAAAAGGGTTCTTTTTCCCACTTTTCCATCTTTGCAGCTGCCTCTTTTGTATCCAAAAGCTTTTTAGATGAGCAGATAATATTGTAACCGCAGCCAAAATTCCATTTCATAGCAAACTGCTCCGGCAGATCCTGCCACTTAATGTCTTCTACACTATCATAAACTGCTTCCAGTTTATTCAGACATTTTTCATAGCCACAATCCCGGACATAATCCCGAACCCGATATTTGTCTGCGCATTGCCGCACCAGTGCATTTTTCCCAAAGCATTCCAGTTTAGCTTTCAAAAGCTTCTCATTCAGCGTTTGTGGATGCTTAAGATCCGGCCATCTGCCAAATTTTTTATAAAAAAGAATGCGCGTATTCAGCTTCGGTGAAATATAAGACAAACCTACATAGAAGTTTCTGGTTGCCTTGCTTATTTTTTTCTTCTTCACTCTACCCCCTCACCTTCTGTCTGAAGAATCAATTCCTCCGCTGCATCCAGTGAATCCAGCAAACAATCAATAACAAACATAGAACGCTTGATAATGGAACGATTCTTCTGTTTGGAAGCCATATACTGATAATGTTTCACAGATATCGACGGATCATACAGCACCACGCTCTTTTCCTTTCTGCAGATCCAGTCCAATATTTCCATCTCATAATACATATAGGTTTTGGGATAGAAGGGCTCCGGATGTTTCTCAAGATATCTCGCAGAAAAGATCACGCAAGATCCATGCAAAACTACGCCTTCTGCTTTTATGGATGTATCGATGTGCTGCTTGGCCCGTTTTCGCCGCTGAAACTGCTTCCAAATAGCAGGACTATTTTTTTCCCCACTGCTTAAGAGAAGAAGAATGGGATTTTTTGTTCTTTTAACCCCAGCCCTTTTTTTCCTTATAGCCTCCAAATTGCAGCCATGGAGACTCTTGGGATTTTGGTGAATTCCCGAAAAAACAGAAAGAATATCCGGTCCTAATACATCAAAGGGATGCTCTGTGTAAATCTCACCTATTTTTTCGATGAAATCCTTTTGAGCAATTCCCACGTCATTATTTAATACTACGACAAAATCTGCGTCCAAATTTTCCAGAACCCACTTGACTCCCAGATTATTTCCCCGTGCAAAACCTGCATTTTCATGATTGAGAATGACCGTGATTTCATCATTTGAAACATAAGCCTCTTCCAATACCTTCCCCGATTCATTAGGAGAGGCATTATCCACAATGACGATATGCTTTTCCCCTGGCAATGCAGATATTTCCTCCACACATTTTTTCGTCATATCTGTTGCCAGATAATGTAATATTACAAAGGCTATCATTTGGAAGTGACCTTTCTTCTGCAGACGGCAGCCCGACACCGGTCAACTGTTAAATAGGCCAGATCGTAAAAGCTCCCGCTAATTTCATAACTTTTCTTAAAATGTCCGGCTGCTATTTTTGCATCCGTCGGATGAATCCTTTTACCCAGTCTACGGTTC
>CAVDGK010000330.1:0-2002 GCA_963607995.1 Oscillospiraceae bacterium
GCCTTAGGTGTTGCCTCCACAGCCAGCTTCTTTGTAAAAAGCATGTTGCGGGCGTAACCATCACTGACATTAACAACTTCATCTTTTTTTCCGAGAGATTTTACATTCTCAAGAAGAATAACTTTCATTAGATTGCTCCTTCCTGCTGCATTTCTAAAATAACTTTCTTAAGTTCTTCCTTTGCCTCTTCCATGGTGACATCCTTCAACTGGGCACCGGCTATGTTAATATGGCCGCCGCCCCCCATGCGTTCCATGATCAGCTGGACGTTGACTTCATCGATGGACCTGGCACTGATATAAATCTGATCTTCATAATGTGACAAAACAAAAGACGCTTTGACACCAACCACACTCAAAAGAGAATTTGCTGCCTGGGAACTGACCACCGTAGGCGATACCGTTCCTTCATCCGGACATTCCGAAATAGCAAAGACACCTTCGAAAATTTCTGTTGCTGCCACGATCCGGGCCTGCATGCGGAAATCATCCATGCTTTCACGAAATGATTTTCTCACCTTATTAAGGTCAGCCCCATTTCGTCTCAGAAAAGCAGCTGCCTCAAAGGTTCGGACACCGGTTCGCGTCTTAAAGTTATCCGTATCAACGACCATACCGCCATAAAGAGCATTACTCTCAATTGGCTTAAGTTTGATACCATCACTAAAGTATTGCAGAATCTCCGCAACCATTTCACAGGCTGAAGAGGCATAAGGTTCAACATAATTCAGCACCGGATTCAAAACCACTTCCTTACTCTGGCGGTGATGATCGATAACGACGATAGTTTTCACCTTAGTAAGGAGATCCGGACACTCTGTATAGGAGGGCCGGTTGGTATCCACCATAATAACAACCGTCTGGTCATCCACCAGTTCCAGTGCTTCCTTGGAGTCGATGAACATATGGGGATCATAATCCGGATTGCCACGAAATTCCTTAATAACATTACGAATCTGAAGCTGAGGATTATTAACAACGATATGAACCGTCTTGCCAATAGTCTGTCCAGCTCTATAAATACCAATTCCGGCTCCCAGGGCATCAATATCCGACATTTTATGACCCATGACAATAATCTTTTCAGCGTTTGTCATGATCTCGCAGAGAGCATGTGCCTTGACACGGGCCTTAACACGATTATTTTTTTCAACAGACATGGTCTTACCGCCATAATAGGTGACACTTTCACCATCACGGACAACCACCTGATCACCGCCCCGGCCCAGAGCCATTTCAATGGCCATACGGGAAGCTTCTGCATCCTCTGAAAAACTGCCATTGTTTAAACTGATGCCCATAGAAACTGTCAGAGCCATTGAATTACCGATATTGACAGTCTTTACATCATCCAGAAGTGAGAATCGTGTCTTCTTAAGTTCTTCCAGGGCACCTTTATTCATAACAAAGAAATAGCGGTCCTTGTCAATCTTTCGAATAACAGCTCCAACCTCTGAAAAATAACGATTTACTTTTCTTTCGACCAAAGCCAGAAGCAGAGACTGACGAACCTCTTCGACGCTTTCAAGAGCTTCTTCACAATTGTCCAGAGCTACCATACCGCAAACATGGCGGTTCTTTTCTTTCTCCTGGATCAACTGATTCACTTCTGTCTCATCAAAAAGATAAAGAGCAATGAGATAGGTATCGGAAGAAGCCTCTACTATGGCATTATCCTCAAGAAAGGCATTGATAGAAACCTTCTGCATAGCTGCGCGGAAATCACTGTCTCCAAGTTTAACACCGCATTCCGTCAGCTCATGCATTCCCGGCAAAGCTTCATTTGTCAGTTCCGGAAAGATGCCGGCGACACTTTTATGCCACTTCTTATCCCGACCTGTCAGTTCAACAAAGGCCTGATTCATCCATAAAACAAGACCATCCGAGTCAAGCAAAGCATAAGGAAGAACGAATTTGTCCAGCAATTCCTTCTGCACCTGTCCATACTGAGTAGCAAAACTGATCAGCTCGTTTAAAAGCTTTTCTTTCTTTCGGAAATAGAT